>JAKAUD010000065.1 GCA_021827885.1 Thermoplasmata archaeon
CTTGACTCAGCCTTCGGGCTGTAATTTTTTGTTGCATCCCGAAAGGGAGCAGGAGATCTTGGATTGGAAAACAACTTCGAAGAGAACTTCAAGGTGACCAGGCATTCAACACCTGAAACAGAGGAAAGGGTGCAGGAGGTCACGGAAAAACTGGTCCGCTGGTTCAAGGACAATAATACGGATTTCAATACTGCCATTTCGGCAATGTCCACGTTGATGGGGCACATCCTGACGCACTTACCCTTCGAGGATGAGGAAATCAGGGAGATGCTGAAACAGATTGAGGACAAGATCTTCAACAACGTCCTTGAACTTCGTGGGAGCCAGAAGTAATTTTTGTTGCCGTTCTGGGAAAGTAAATTAAACCCAGACAGGCATAAGCAACCTGTTTGAAACGGGGGAGCAGATGAGAAAGTACGAGATTATAGAGACAAGATTTGGAGAAGACAGCCTTTTGAAGGGAGCCAACCAGACGGATGCCCCGGCTTTCGTGATCGACGAAGCCCTGGAGATGCTCCTTATAACTAAGGAAAGCGGGATATACCACCCGGAAGCACTCTTCAGGTTCAGGTTTATGGAGAACGGCAGGTACTTTGCACCTGTGTCGTCAATGGGAAAAACTGACGAGGACCTTGAGGACTTCGGAATTGAGTGCATCGGGAACAATGGGATGGTACTGCTGAGGAAAAGGGTATTCGGGGAGCAGAGGTATTTCGAGAGGGAAGAAGCCGTTGAAGGATACCCAGCTCCGGAAGTGAAGGAAATCCCCGAAGAAAGGTACAGATCCTTAACCTAATTTTTTGTTGCCGTGAGGTTAAAAGATGTCAGTTAGAGCAAACAACTGGATAAATGCAGGGTTGAAGCCTCTTGAGCCGCATCAGTGGCTGTACTGGGACATCCAGTACATCATCGGGCTTTATGAGGACATAAAGCAGGACTGGTCGCTTACGGACGCAGACAGGAGAGAGGAAATAGAGGAGGGGATCAGGTACAAGTACGGCAAGCTGGCCAAGGCAATTGATGACGAGTTAATCGATCTGCCGGTTCAGCTGAAGGATGTCCCGAAGCTTAAATCGTTCCTGCTTGAGATGAAGGAGACAGCAAATGAGCAGATGGAGTTCATGCTGGACATGGATTTCAATTCAAGGGATGACCTGAACAGGCTTGCAGATCTTTATCACAGGATGGATACGGTGATAGGCGGGGCAGCCAGGATTGCTAATACTTTCTCCACTGATCAGGAATTGGAAAAACTCTCCAAGAAACGTAAGAAAAGATTTTTCAAAAAATAATTTTATTTTGCCATGGGCAAGGAAAGTGAAAACTTGAATAACTCACCAGGCCAATTAGTGCCACAGAGAGAAGGGCATGTGATTGAAACCAGTGGCGGCTTGATAGCCATAAACGTAGTAGACGAACCCGGCGTATTTGGGGATACCCCCAGCTGGAACTGCTGGGTGGAATTCTGCGAACTGTGCGATGGCACAGCTATCCAGGATGGCAAGAAGGTAAAATGCACTCACGAATGCCACCGGGAATGATTTTATTTTGCCGTAAAAGGCAGGTGATAGATAAATGAAAAGACTGAAAAAGCTTGCGAGAAAGCTTCACAGTTTGAGGATGAGATTAAGGATTTATTGATATTTTCAAAGGGGAACTCTGGACCAAAGCGGTCTGGGGTTCCCCTTTTTGCGTTTTTACACAGAAAAATAGTTTTAAGGCTCTTGATGGTGAGCAACATGGTCATATTTCTCGTGACAATTATAATAAGCTACCTTCTGTAGATCCAAGAAACGCGATTCCTTTATTATTGACTTGTTCTTTTCTCAATCGATGCAATGGAAAGAAAGCTTGAGCATACAGGCCGAGTCGTTATTCAATGTTTTACAGGTGGAGTCTTTGAGCAAAGACGTGGAGTCCTTTATCGCTTTAAGCAAAGAAGTTAAAGGTTTTCATTTCTTCTCTGGTATAGGGAAGAATATGTTTGTTGCTGCGAGAGTTGCATCCACTTTTGACTCCCTTGGAATTCGTAGTTTATACGTTGATCCAGTTAATACACTGCACGGAAGCATGGGCATTTTCGACAATTCGGATTTGTTAATTGCTATCTCTAAAAGTGGGGAAACAGATGAACTCAATCGATTTGTCAATGCATTAAGGCGTACGAACTTTGAGAATATAATCTCGGTGACTTCGAATAGAGACTCCACGCTAAGTAGGCTCTCAATGCATACTCTCGAGGTTCCAGTTAAACAGGAGGGCGACCATTTGGGGTTGGCTCCCATATCGTCGACTATGCTTTATTCTGCAGTCTTAGATTCAATTGCTGTTCAATTGAGTTCCGAAAAGGGTTATACTAAGAGAGATTTTCTAAGAAATCACCCAGGTGGCAGTCTGGGAAAAACCACTATAGGGGAGTATAAATGATATCAAAGGTAATAATTCAGGCAGGAGGAAAGGGAACTAGGATGGGTGATCTTACTGCCTCAAGACCTAAGTGCTTAGTGTCATTAGGGGGGAAACCATTGTTATACTCTGTTTCCAACGCATTTGGAGAGAATATAGAGGCAATAATAATAGGAGACTATAAAGCAGATGTTTTAAAAAAATATCTTGAAAATTTTCCTCCTCCCTTCGATTACAGAATGATTCTAGCAAATGGAACTGGAACTAGCGCCGGCTTGAATCAGGCAGTTAAATTGACTGAAAATGAGGGATTTGCTATAATCTGGTCAGATTTATATTTCAGAGAAAAGATTAACATTAACGGTATGACTCAGAATTCCATCGGGCTTAGTTCTGAAATATCATGCAGATGGAGCTTTAAAGATGGGAAATTGCTTGAAGAGCGAAGTGATGGGATCAACAAACTTGGCGTGATGGGAGTTTTCTTTTTCCCGGATCCAGAAGTTATTCCAGAAATTCCTGAATCTGGAGAATTTGTAAAATTTTTAGCGGATGAAGGATTAGCTTTTGAGCCAATGGTCATTCAAGGGGTACGCGAAATAGGAACTTTTAAAGCATATAGGGAAGAGCGAGATTCCCAAATAAACAGCAGATTCTTCAACAAGATCATATTTGATGGTGAAAAGGTCACTAAGATACCCATCGATCAATCATTTAGCCATCTCATTTCTGACGAAGCAACCTGGTACCAGTTTGTTTCCGGCAAAGGATTCGATAATATCCCTTATGTTTTTTCCTATGATCCTCTTAAAATGAAGTTCGTAAGGGGCAAGCACCCATTCAATCTAACTCCCAGTAAGGATGATGACAGGAAAAAAGTCATTGAAACTATAATACAAACACTCGAACAACTTCATCAACTCGGAGGCGTTAAATTTAATGAAGAGGAAGCAAGAAGGATTTACATTGAGAAAACATGGCGGAGAATAAATCACGTAGCGGGGGTGATTCCCCATGCAGAAGCTGAATACTTCCGCGTTAACGGATTAAAGGTTGAGAACATATTGAATGCTAATTCTCGCGGTCGCCTTGAAGAGGTATTTAAGCTACTGTGCTCACAGGCTCCGAACTATACAGTGATACATGGAGACCCAACATTTTCAAACATTATATTGGAGCAAAAAGACCATAAGCCCATCTTTATAGACCCCAGAGGTTATTTTGGGAACTATAAAATCTTCGGTGACCCTCTTTATGATTATTCAAAACTATATTATTCTGCAGTCGGTAACTATGATTTCTTTAATCAAGGTAAGTTCATTCTGAGAATGAATGGCACGGAAGTCAAACTTAAGATTGAGTCTGAGAAATTTGAAAATACAAAAACTGTGTTTGAAAGCTACTTCGGAAACCTCATGCCACGTATAGAAATACTCCACTCTCTTATTTGGCTTTCCCTTTCTGGATATGTTACAGATGATTACAACTCCATATTGGCATCATACTTTAACGGCCTCAAATTATTGGAGGAGGTCTCTGATGGTAACTCTAAGGTTGTCTAAATTATCCAAAACTTGGATCATTGACCTAGATGGCACTATATTTCCTCACAATGGGCATCTTACTGGAATCCAGGAAAAACCGTTGGAGGGGGTGAAGGATCTCTTTAAACAATTCTCTGAAGAAGACCTTATCATAATTTTGACCTCTAGGAAGGAAGAATACAGGGAATGGACTGTTAATTCTTTGAAGGAATCGAAAATACGCTTTGACTTACTACTTATGGACATGCCAAAAGGCGAAAGAATATTGATTAATGATCGCAAGGAATCTGGGTTGGAGACTGCTTATTCTGTCTGTGTTGAGAGAGACGCTGGGCTTCGTAATATTCAAATTGTACTTGATGATTGCCGATGATCTCTTTAAGACGTACAAAGCTATGAGTTGGCATCTCGAAAATAGTGTAGTTAGGAGGTTCAGTTAATAGTGAAGGGAAATAATACAAAGAAAAGATCTAGCAGGGAAAATGTTGACATAAATAGCCACGAGAAAAAAGATTCTTATTTGAACATACACATAAAGAGATTCAAATTTCTTCTGAGGTTAATCAGACAGAATGCAAGGGAGAGTGACAAAATTGGGGATATTGGAATAAGCCCTTTTAGCTGCATATGTGCTTCAGAAATTGGATTTGATAATTTCTACGCAATTGTCCCAAACAAGCAATTTATTGACAAATCGTTGTCTTGCCATGCCAGTCTAAATTATCTATTTTTCGACCTTGCCTCTAATTCCTCCAGCACAAATCCTGAAACTTCGGTAATTACCGAAACATTAGATATTGTCGTCTTATCTGAGGTCTTAGAACATTTGCTTTCAGAGGATAGGTCCATCTTGAATAACCTAAAGAAGCTGTTAAAGCCTAATGGTTTGCTTATAATTACTGTTCCCAACGCTACTTCCTTATGGAACAGAATAAGACTGCTTATTGGAAGAAATATTCATTCAAGCAAAGCGGAGATCTTAAATGGGGTGTTCGGCGGTTACGGGCATATCAGGGAATACACTATGAAGGAAGTAAAAAGCTTACTAGACGACTGTGGATTCAAAATTAAATTGCTTGGAGGATTCAACGGATATGGTGGAAACGGAGTGGCTGGCAGAGTCGCTCGTGCTTTCCTAAATTTAGCCCCGGCCTCATTGTCTTTTCACATCGTTGGCGTAGCAAGCAAAGATGATCAGCATGATACTTGAAATCACAGCCGTTCCATACAATGAGTACCACTTTGGGGGCGGAGAGACCTATCCGTGGAGACTATTTCAGGGACTGTCAAAGAAGACCGATGTTGAGTTTTATGTTTCATCTCAAGATAATGAAAATGTGTCACTCAATAACTTGCATCGAGTTTCAGCCCATTTTGTAAAAGCTCCTCCTTTCTTAAATGAACATAATCCTATCCCTTCGCTTGCCGGCTTGCGACAAATTAAGCAAGCCTTGCTAGATGATGAAGTAGAATTTATTCATGTACATAACCTAAGAACACTTTCTTCTACGTTATGGCTGTTAATGTCAAAGTTGAATAAGATCGGCAAGTACAAGGTAATTCTATCTGACCATGGGTCTAGGGTTTTCCCTTTCCCGTCTTTAATGGTAAGGTCGGTAGATTACTACGCTGCTGTTTCTAATTTTAGTGGAAAAATTCTCAACTCGTATTGTAGAAAGCCCACATTCATTATTCCCCCAATAATTCCAAATGAACTGTTTGAAAAGAGATCCAAGGAAGAGAAAGATATCGACTTGATTATGTACGGGAGAATCGCTCCATGGAAAAGACAAGACATAGGCATTCGGGTGGTAGAGAAATTGGTTTCAAGAGGCATGAAAGACATTAAAGTCGTGATAGCTGGGGGAAGTCTAGATAAACAGTATCTCTCAAGATTGCGCTTGATGGTAAGGATGAAGAATCTTGAGAAAAACATAGACTTCATGACCGACTTGTCAAAAGCTGTTGTGGTTAACACCCTGTCTCGTTCGAAGCTCTCTCTATTACTAAGCTGGCACTCAGATCTGTACGGGAAAAAATACAAGTTACCAGAACTATCGTCAGCTACAATCCTAGAGGCTGCAGCACTGGGCATTCCATCGATCGCATCTAAAATAAATGCTTTTGGCGAGGTAATACGTGACGGGGAAACTGGAATACTTATCAATCCTACTCGCACGGATGAAGTTACTGATTTAATTTACAAACTGTTATCAAACGAGGAACAGATAAACTTAATGGGCGATAAGGCTAGGTATGAGTGCAAGACAAACAACTCTGAGGAAAATGTCGTTAATAAATTTCTCAGATGTATAATTCAGATAAGAAACGGTGTCCTGTGAAAATTGCAATCATTGTTCCCTGGATTTACGCCATATCGGGCAATATTACGGCCATAGATTTGGCAGCTGAACTCCAGAAGAAGGGATATAGTGTTGATTTCATTGTTCTCGAAGCATTTTCTGAGGTCGTCACCGAGCTAAATAGAGAATTAAGGGGAGCTAATCTAATACTGTTCAGGAAGATTAGCAAGAATAAGCATGGCAAACTGGAGTACTTAGTTAACCAGTTGCTCCGGGATATGGGGAAAGAACTTCTTAAGGAACTCAGAAAGTCGGAAAATAATCTAGACTATGATGTTTTACTGCTGATTTCAGACGAAGGAGTTTCGCTGGCAAAGCATATTCGCAATTTGAATCTGCGAAAGACACCATTGGTTTGTTATTCCGCGATGGAATTGGTTGAGCATAACTTCTTTTTGCGTAAGCGCAGCGATCAGCTGTTAAGGAATCTACTCATATATCCCATGTACTTATTTTTACATAGACGCTTTGCTAGACTTATGTCTTATTACAGCCTTATATTTTGCAATTCAGAATGGACAAGTATGATTTCCAACTATTTTTACAATATATCATCAGCAGGAGTAATACAATCAGTTTCAAATGTCTACTTCGAGGCTGAGCTTAGACAACATAGTGATACGGGAGGGTACTTAATTGCGCCTACAGCGAGTTTTGGCAAGGAGGAGAAAAAAATAGTTACCCAGCTCCGGAATAGCGGTTTTAAGATTATATTTTACGGGCCAGTCCAGATCGACGATCCGGACTATTTGGGGTTTTTACCAAAGCAGGAGATGATTGAGCTTATTTCCAGCGCCAATGCCTTGCTGTTTTTTTTTGATTACGAAGCTTTGGGATTGATCCCAATCGAGTCATTAGCACTCGGAACACCTGTCATCACATATTTGCGTCAGGGGCCATCCATGTCTATCAAAGATTCTGAATGTGTGACTTACGTCAGGAATTACAACGAGATTCTATATGCATGCAAATTGGCGATGCAAAACCCCCCCTCAATTGAGAAAAAATTAAAGTGTA
Source organism: Thermoplasmata archaeon (assembly GCA_021827885.1). The sequence goes on from JAKAUD010000065.1 coordinate 7,331, forward strand.
GAAATTCGGTTATCCGGTTCAAGCCCACTATTAACGCAGAGAATTTCGTACGGAGCGTGAGTCAATATAATTCCGAAAATGTTAATAAATAAATTCTTGAATAACAAGATCACCCTGTTTGTAGCACTATACTTTGGTCTTTTGGTCATTTTCATAATCCGATTAAATTTCGGATTGCGAGGCTATCCGCAGGGAACAAACATACTCGACACATACATGGAGTTCTACTTTCAAAAGACTTATGGTATTTTCCCATGGGATCCCCTAACAGATTGGGGGCAGCCTGTTGGCGGATTTACCGGACCGACTTTAATTTATCCTCTCTTGTACATACTCCCCATCTCAGTCCTAATAAGGCTGTTTGAGGCCACACTTTTGTTTGCTTCAGGTTTTCTGACATATTATGCCCTTGAAAGAACCGGTTTTTCCCCTTTGTCATCCGCGCTTTCTGCTACATTCTACATGCTGATGGTGGAGACTTCCCAATTTTTTGACGGACATTCCTACCTGATGGTAACATATGCATTTTTCCCAATATTCTTATTCCTGCTATACAACCTTATTCAGCGACCAAATCCAAAGTACTCTATAGGTACCGCCTTCATTTTTTACGTTATATTCTCGCTGGGAGCACTGGATGGATTCTATACAGCTTTTATAGGAACCATACCATTCTTCCTTTTTTTCCTTATAAGAAGGGTTCGAAACGAAAAATACAAGGCAATAGAATGGGTTGAATTATTTTTAGCTCCTATATTATTCGTTATATTATCACTGACCTGGATATGGCCATACATATCTGGTATCAGACCTGAATTCACCACAAATATTACAGTTAACATAATTCCATTTAGTCAAACGGGCAGCATTTCCCCTTTATACAGTTTTTCTGGTTTTATCGCAGACATATCTTACACATATTTCTATTTGCATAATTTCACTTATTCATTCCTAAGTGGATACTACTATGCTATCTTTCTTTGTCTTCCAATACTTTTTGTAATGTACGTTTTCAGGCACAGATCGGATAGATTATCTATTTTTGTTCTCATATATTCATTTTTCTTTGCGGTGATAGCAACCGGCGACATAGTTCCAGTTTTGTCTGGGTTTAACTATTTGCTATATGCTTACATTCCATTTTTTAACCTCAATCCATCGTTGTTTAGATGGGATTTCCTGACGGTTATAGGATACACATACTTACTGACGGTGTTAATTGAGTCGTTTAGAGAGAAGCTTATTGAGCATAAGACCAAAAATAAAAAAGTGAATAGAAAGACCCTTATTCTTAAAATTATCAGTAAGCTCAAGAACAAGAAAAGATTGGGTAGTTTGTTCCTGGTTTTTATAATAATGATCATCATTTCACAGAATTTCGAGATATTCTCTTCACCTCCTACGACGTTCCAGTTTCCTCAAGCCTATACGGGTGCTTATTCGTTTTTGAGCAATGAAAGTGGGGGGTACGTGATGGAATTTCCTTTTGGTTCAAGCGGGTGGAGAACTCCTTGGAGTGGCGTTTCACAGAGTCCAGAATTTATGTCCCCTTATTTTAGCGGGAAAGATACCGTGATGTTTCAGGCAGGCACACCATATTCTTTGATGATGGACGAATTTATTGGGTATGGAGAGGCGGGCGGGTTGTCAAACAACATTTCTAAGTTCTTGGCTTCAGATAATGTTCAATATTTAGTGATCACTAATTATCACAATTGGTCTTACCCGTCTGATCCCGTCTTAGATCCCATTCAGTCAAATGTGGGATTATACCATCAGCATAATTTGGGGAGCGTGATTTATCAAACTGCAAACCAAACTGTCTTCAGACTATCAAATGTATCTGGGGCACTATATTTCACAAATACATATTACGTGTATTTTGGGGGTTCTTCTATTTTATATGAGATAGGAAATCTGCCCAACTACGACTATAAAGATGTTCTCATCAATGGTTCGGCGTTAAGTGACAATAATTTAAAGACGATTCTAAGCTACAGTTCTGGTCTGTTTATCCCCTTTAAATCAATTGGGAGTTATGATACGGCAATCAAATACGCCTCAGCTAAAAGAGTGCCAATCTATATAATATCTAATCCGAACCAGCTGATAAATGGTTCGAACACCATCTCACCTTATACGGACCTTTGGAATTCTAGTAACGGAGTTTCTTATAGAACTCTTTCCCAGGGATCGAACCTAGGATTTAATACGACCTTACTAAATCATTTAGCACAAAATTATAGCTTGGAAACGGTGATGACAAGAGTCTTTTTACCATATTATTCGTCTGTAGTATTGAACACAAAAAAATCCTTTAACGCTGAAGGGAACTTCGGCCAAATCAACGACGAGAAACCGTTTAGCCAGGCTCTTTATCAAAGCATGTATGCGAACATTAATAATGGAGGGAGATACCCGTATAACGGATCTACACAGGTAGCCAACGAATCCGGCGCATATCATTTGATATGGAACTTTACGCCAGAAAATAACACCTTTCAAAGTCTATCGCTTACCCCTCAGAATTTTGGAAACGATTCCGGGTTCACTTTCACCATAAACACCACGCAGAAACTGGTCTTCGTTGCTGAGTTCGTACACGGCAACAAATTTTATGAGACGTCATTGCCTGAAATGGTTAACAAGGCAGGTAATTATTCCACTTTCTATCTTTCATATGGCGCGTTTAGGCCGCTTTTTTCCTTGAACAGTTTTTACAACAGCACTCCAGTCGTATACTTTGGACTTGCACATACAAGTAATATTGGAAGATTAGATTTAAGCAATTTTACAGCTTACAACATTTCGGGAATCCATAACGATGCATTTCGGAACATTGCTTCTTCCACAATGATAAATTCTTCCATTGGAACGCCAACTATAGAATTGGCTGGGAGCGCTTCAATCAATTTTGTGGAACTGGCTTTAACTAATTCGACGTGGGCCCATCCTCCAGTTTTCGATAGGTTGACGACGATTTCATCTGATTATTCACCGAGGGGAGAACTTCCATCCAATACCAGCGGGATCTTGGCTTACACACAAACATTCAATGAAAATTGGAATTTATCCGATTCCACTTCAAGTGAATACCTTCACATTCCTATCAATATAGGGTTAAATGGCTGGTTCTTCGCAAATACCAGTAACGGGAGTTTTGTTATCAAGTACCTTGGGTATTACATTGTAAAGCATGCAATCATTGTTGAAATCTCGGCATTGGCGGTCTTTGGGGTAGTTCAAGCTATTCTACCCACAGAAAAGAGAAGGAGGTTTTTTTCTCTAATACTTGGCAAGAAAAGAACCAAGTGATCACAACGCTATCGTCATTCATCCAGAAATTTATTTAAGATATCATTTAATTGATCGCTATTCAAGAACTTTTGCATGATAAGCTGTGTTATGGGTTCATTGAATTTGTTTTCCCGGTCTATTTGAAGAAATTCAAGATGATTTGCTTCGTAAATTATCATTTTCTTTGCTTTCGAAGGTGATACTAGATCACAAATGCCAGATCTAACGGAGATAAAGTAACCCGCTTTTTCCAATATTCTGTTTAGCAAATGCAAGGGAATCCTCATGCTCACGGAATCGTTTCTTCCACGTTCCATTACCTCATTAAACAAAATTTTAAAATTCTTAAATCTAGCTTTGGAAATGATCAGGTTGATCAACTCTTCAGAAAGGTCACTACTGCTGTTGGACTCTGGTGCAATTATCAAAGTTCTTCCCTGTCGAAGACCCAAGTCTGAAAACAGAGAATCCGCGTCAGTATTGACTTCAGTACACTGAATATCCGGGCTCGAAAACTTCAGCGTAGCCTTAGGTATAGGAAGTACAGACCTAAAGAAAAATGAGACAGTAGAACTACCTATCCTTCCCCCGTCTAACCTGAGTCTCGAAGGCAGAAAAGTAAGTAGCGTAAGGACCTTTAAGGTGGAAATCAAGTTTCTTAACAGTAGCTTTGGAATTCTCTGCTTGCGGTCATTGTAAATTATGTGTGCATGTCCCTTCGGGACAGAATCGTCAGCATTGACTTCAATAATTGTTCCGATGTTGGAGAACATCTTCGGTATGAAAGAGTATTTTCTTGGTACCACCATCGAAACGCTTTCTATTCTATTCTCGCGGAGTAGAGTTTGAAGTAAAGACGAGTAATTATACACATCACCCATGTGTGATGAGTCTGCAAAGAGAACCCATTCCTCACTAATTCGATATTTGTGGAGCGTTATGTAATCGATTAAGAAGAGCCTTGCTAGCCACTGAAGGTGCTGTTTGAATCTTTTTGACACAATGGACCGGTGCAATGAAAGAGGATTACTAAGTTTTTAATTTACTTTATCAGCAGACTTACACTATCTTGCTGAAATTTTTGGTTAAATGGTTTCTTATAATGCAAATATAGAATTCCAATTATGGCCAGTAGCATATATAAATAGTTGATTTTGACTTATATTCACCTTCACCTATTTGCAATTAAATATATGTATATTCAACGTTGTAAAGGGAGACTTGATAAGTTTCGTACACTCTGTCGCTATGAAATGGTTCTCAGGTTAACCTTTTCTAAGGCTTCAAGAAGTGCTATCCCATAATTTTGTTGGGTTTGAAACATCGTTTCTGCCCATTCTATAATTTTATCTCTTCTACTGGAAAACATATCAGAAATTAAGGTATTGATATTATCAGACATTGAATCTATTGAAGAAATGGGATATATTCGTAAAAATTCGCTCTTAATTATATCATAACTCTTAATATCGCCTGCGTAAAAGAATAATACAGGTATACCTGATCTTAGGCACTCAACAATGGTGGCGGGAAACCCTTCTCTAGAGGACATGACCACCCCCCCAACCGCCTTACCTAATAATGTGCTTAGGTCAATATCAGAAATATTTCTAAAGAAATGCACTCTATTAAAGACACCTTCTTTTTTCGATAATTCTATAAGGGAGTCATGATTGGGCCCATCACCTACTACGCAAAGATCATATCCTGAATTCACATTTTTCCATGACTTTAAAAGCAAGTCGAATCTTTTTCTTCCGTTTTGATATCCTACGCTGACGAAATATTTGTTTCTCACGTTGGAAAATTTGGTCAGAGAATTATTGCGTGAGTCATCACTAAGAAATGGAATAGGACCGCCTGTAGGAAATTTCATTGTTACTTTGTGGCGATGGATTCTTGGAACTTGCTCTAAAACTCTTGGTGATACCGTGATCACCGCATGAGATAATCTAATTGCTAGTCTTTCGAGCAAGAAATTGTTGATCAGTCTTATTATTCTCCTTTACCTTACTGTTTTC
>JAKAUD010000064.1 GCA_021827885.1 Thermoplasmata archaeon
TTATATGTGTATCTACTCTATTGTATTTCAATGGCTAAATACGGAAAAAATGCATGGACCGTTCAATTTCCAGACGGCATGGTCAAGGAAATCAACATAATGATGAACCAGGAAGGGAAGTGGATAAACACTCAAGATTTCGTACGCGATGCTGTCAGGGAAAAAATAGACCGCTGGAAGAAGGAACATGGGGGTTACGGAAATCCCGAGAGGGTTGGAAAGAAGCGAGAGGGGTGATTGAGATAAACATGAAATTTCTTACGATCATGGTCGTCGCGGCATTTATTCTGTCTGCCGCCTCCTTTGCGATCGTTGTTTTCGAGAATTATGAGAGCAAGCTTCCCAATGCCACGCTTGGAGGCCCTCTGTCTCCTAAACCTTTGAACAAACAGGACATAGCACAGACCTTAGGTGGAACGTGGACGACTGTTCCTTCCAGCTCAAGCCTCTTGAACACTTCTAATAGTGGAGGTATAGGTTCCCCGCTTGGTATGCTTCCAGGGTCAATTGCCTCAGACAATTACTCCAATGGCAATGCATACGTGCAGAGCGCAGTAATGGCATTCGTCTCCGATGATTATGCAGTGAATTATATGAGCCAGATGGATACATTACTTGCACTAGTGGGAGGACTCCAGAATGGCTCATCGCCCCAGAGTGGAGTGTTTCAGGGAATTCCCTTCATCTGGGGTAACCTGAATAATGTCAACGGAGTCATTGGTCAGTCCGGTCATTTTGTGATCGTGATTTATGGTACCGGACTGACTAACGAACATTCTGCGGAAATCCTTCTTTCTATGGCTGTGAATTCATGATCCTTCCTATATCATCACTTCACTCCCAGTGTTGCCAATACTGCAAAAGGGAAGGTAAAAAATGTTGTAATCCGATGCTAAAGGAGCAGTAGTATATGCCAAAAACTAATACTTCTGATTACGAAAAACTTGAAAAACAAATTAGGGTCGTGGGAGACGAAAGTGGAAAGAAGATTATACCTTATTTGGAATCAAAGGGATTAGGGCCATCGTCCCAGGATCCAAATTACGGGCCTCACACCCTCTTGAAGCTATCTTACCTTAATTACTATCTTGGTGTCTTTCTTCGTATTGCGGGGCACAGAAAGGAACTCGGAAGATTCGACAATATAGTATTCATAGATGCTTATGCAGGGAGTGGAATTGTCAGAATTGAAGATACAAAATACGCAATCCTTGGGTCTACTATTCTTGCAGCGACAGCGTCATCTGCAAAAAGACAGTTTGACAAAATTATATCTATAGAGATAGACCCCAACCGAGCTTCTGTACTTCAAAAAAGGTGTGAGCTATTAGGATTGTCAAATGTTCATGTAACTGAGGGAGATTCTAACGAAGTCATTAATTTCTTGCCCAAGAAATACGACATAGGTAAAAAATCAATAGTGATGCTTTTCATCGATCCAGAGGGAATGGAACCACAGTTTTCTCAATTTTTATCATTATCACAAGCAACTGATACAGTCGATATAATGCTTAATGCGACTTCAGGTATCACAAGGGTAAATGGACGAATATCTAAAAACATAACTGATAAGGATTATGAAAGAATGAAGAAATTTAATCCTCGATACGAAGCAGGAGTGGATTCATTAGAATCATTAAAAGAAGTCTTCGAACATGATTTCGGTAAGCCAAAAGGAAATCAAGTTGAAATTTACAGAACAGGTCGGGCTCTAGTTTATACATTAATCCTGAGGGTAAGAAGAACTTGGAACGGCTCAAAATGGGTTGAGGCAATGAATGAGTTTGGAGGTTATATTTCAAGCATAGATGGTTTCGATGCTCTTCAGGCCTTACAGATTATAAAGGGCGACCAAAGAACCCTAGGTTAGAATCTCTTATGTTCTCTCCACCATCTACCCTTCAGGTGAAATTCCTTCATAATCGAGTTGAATTCTCTCTCGATAATGATATCAAAACCACTCAAGTTAACTTTCTCACCAAGAGCGAGCTCAAGCTCCCCAAGGTTTGATCCCCTAGTATGCAGGCACTCTCCAAAGATGTGGTCTGGTTCAATTTCCACTAACTCCTTGGCCATTTCCCTCAGGTCTGCCTCAAAATCAGGCCTTACCTTTACCGCTGGAAAAATCGGAGCGAGTATCACCCCAGTATCCAGCCCGTAGTCCTTTGCCCTTCTCAAAATATCGAATCTAGCTTCGGGATCCGCTACCCTGGGCTCTATAAGTTTTGCCAAGTTATGGTTCATTGTGGCGACGGATATTTGCACCCTCACTAAATCTTTGAACTCGGATAGAAACTCAAGGTCCTTGATGACCAGTGGCGATCTCGTTTGAATGCAGAATTTCACCCCAAAAGGCAGTGCTCTCTCTAGTATTTTCTTCGTTATTTTTGTAAGCTGAGGCAGATAAGGATCATGAGTCGAAGACATCATTACTTCTACTCCTTTCCATCGCAGCCAGTTGGTCTTCTCAATTGCTTCATCTATATTTTCCGGTATGTAGAAGTAATTGCCCCAGGACCTGTTAACTCCTCTTCCTACCCTCTTAGCCCCGTATTTCTTATGTATCTGGTCCACGTAACAGAACCTGCAAGCATGGGTACAGCCAACCGCATAATTAATGGCCCATCCATCAGAAAGCTCTTTTCCAACTCCTCCCTTCTCTATCCACGTTAGCTTTGACGGTTTTATCAGCGGTGGATTTATTTTATATGTACCATTGAAAACAGTCCTCATATCCTTGTGAAATAAATAATCTTCAATGCTCTCGTTCTTTGCCTTGATTTGTGCTATCCTTTTCTCTCTTATTGTTATCCAAGCTTTATCTGCTGCCTTACTCTGTCTTTCATGAACTGCTGCCGAAATAGTCATACTTCACCCTACACCACTCTTTGAGACGGTACGCTGTTCTACTATTATCGATTCTCGAAGCACATCTTGAATTTTGGTCTTGGCTTCTGTGTACCCGTATTTCTCAACGTACATTTTGAAAATGTCCTCTGGAATGTATATATTAGGCATAATTATGGAAGAAAAAGAAGAATAATAATTCTTCTAAGAAGTCTTCTTCCACGTCTATCACCTGTACTGCCTCAGAAACATCAGTATGTCCTCACTATGCAGCTTCTCAACCTTCTCCTTCAGCTCCCTCAAGGTCGCCTTAGAAATCTTTATTCCATCTGTCTCGCAGTCCTTTGACTTCTCTTCTACCTCGTTTAGCTCAAACTGAGCTGCATTTAGCCCCTTCAGAAATCCATTCCAGAATTCCCGGTCAAATGCATTCATTCTCCCTTCCCTCCGTCTCATTCTTGGATAAATCCATCTGCCTGATCATGAACTTGAATAGTTCCTCCTTCGTCGTTGCCTTTTTGTATCCTTCCTCCAATGCCTTCATGAATAGGTTTTTCGTGTCGATCCTTCCCTGGTCGTATGCGTCCAGATCCGCTAAATCATCATTCTTTTTCATGCACATCCGCTTAAAATCATTGAACTGATACTTAAGCCTTGCACCCCCTCCTGAAAAATGAAAAAATTGAAAAAATGAATTTGTAGTCCAATATAATCAAGTTTCTACATTACCATCCCCGTGAAATCGTTTGGTCACGTACCCATAATGACTTTTGGCATAATTATCTTGGAAAATATGACCAGCATCTTGTTCTCATTCAGTTTTTAATATCCTCAACACACAATATTTGAAAATGTTATTCTTCTCAACGTCAGGGATTTCGCTGTAAAGTTGCCATTGGATAGTGTAGCTACCACTTATGGATAGACTATCTTGATAACCTCCTTTAGCAGTCGCTGGTCTTTTACCGTTGACCATTTCCCAGTCAATCTTAACTCCTTGTCCAAAATGTCTGCCGTCAAAAATCCTGAACTGATCATAACTGGTTGGTTTTTTCTGGTGTCTTTCAGACCCATAGAAACTGGGCTTGTTAGTTATCCATAGGGTGTACCCTTCGTCCAATCTATCTTGTATCCAACTCTCAATCCTCTTAATGTCCTTGAGACATCCGTACGAAAGAATATCATCCGCGTACTGTTCCTTTAGTTCGTATTTATCAATTCCATCCTCCCAATTGATCGGTGCCTTAAGGTATTTCAACTCAATTCCTATCCTCCTGTTTTCCTCTAAGACGAGAATATCTATTCTCTCGTTCTTGTCATCGTCAGGAAAAGGAACTTCAATCCTCAGCCTGATTCTGTCTCCAAAGTATTCTCTCAATTTCAATGCAAGTGAGAATTTCAAATCGTCTTCGGAGTGGAATATGGATCTGTCCAAGGAGAGGTTGTGTACCACTCTATTAAAATCATCTAATGAGAAGCCCATGGTAATTAGAAGGGTGAGCAATTTATATAGCTTACGCACCTCTCAGAACTTCCACCAGTACCCGCACTGCCACCTGTTCCCTTCATCATAAGTTCCCTTCGTGAGCGGTCCGCAATAGGACATGACCTGAAAGGCGAAAAAGGAAATCACCGTGAAAATAGCAAGGATGCGAAAACTTCCATGCACCTAGGCTAAATCTTCATAAAATGGAAGGACCACACGCAGGTTGTTTTGGAAAATATTATTAGGTAGTTATTTAATATGACCGATATGGACAACAAAGTCCAGAAAATAAGATATCTTTATGGTGCATCCACTCAACCAGAGTTTCTGAATTTTGTGAGGACGCAATGTGTCAATATTTCTGAGGATGATTTGCCCGAGCTACTAGAGAAATGGAGAATTGCAACCAAAAAGTTTTTTGAGAATGCTCTGAAGGGTGATTTCCTGCCTGAAGGAGTCACTGTTGAGGATATCCCTCAGGAATTTAAGCAAAAGTTAGAAGAAATTGAAAAGGACAGCTTATTCAGGAAGTCCTTTTCAAATCTTCCCTATTCGTTCCAGATAGTCGACATCAAACGAATAGTAGCAGCTCAGCGCTATGTCAACACAGACTATACAGATGCACTGGTTGAGGAGCTTCGTAAGGGAAAGGACATGAACTCCTTGCTGGATTTCTCATTAAAAAGCGGATCCTTTAATCCCATCCCCTCTGAATTGCAACTTTCTCCTAATGTGTATTCGTACAAGTCTGCGTCTACAGATTTCAGATTTCTGGGCGGGTATCCCAAGAAACTTACAGAGGATGACTACAAATATGCGATAAATGGTGGAATGCCTATATCTGCAGTTATACTATTTGTTGGTTATGGAAGCCCTGCCATAAATGTGTTTCAAATCGGCAAAAGACTGATTCTTAATAACGGATTTCATAGACTTTACGCCCTGTTGAAAGCCGGAATTCATAAAGCTCCTATGGTCGTACAACACATAACCAACTGGAACCTTGAACTCCCGCCAAATTTAATCGGACTTCCAACACAATATCTGGTAACGGAAAAAAGGCCCTCAATGATGGAGGATTTCATGGATCCAGAACTTACGACAGAACTCATGATGAAAGCACGAGATAAATCTGTGCAAATTCAATGGGCTTTTAATCAGTTCGATATTCCGAGATGATTCTGTGCCGAGAGGAAGCGATGACCCAATTCAATTACATACAATTCAAATAGGCAATATTAAGTTTCACATAGTATCACTTGAGAGCCAAGTGGTAGGTAACACACAAATTGCTGCAAATTTGCAAATCACAGGTGGAGGAGGAGGTTACACCCAAGGTAGCGAAAAGCAGTATAAGTATGTGATATTAGTAGAGTTCGATGGTAAAGTGCTCCCTTACGACATCTGGCACAGTCTTCAGCAAAGAATCGTAGAAGCAACTGGTATTTCAGCCAACTACGTAAAAATAGATTCTAAAGATTAATCTTGATTAGTTTCATTCTATCACAGGTTCTTATTATAGATCAGAACTCCCACCAGTACCCGCATATCCATCTCTTCCTCCCATTCTCGGTCAGAGGGTTTGCATAATCTATTGTCTTATTTGGCTTCCCGAATATATCCTCCATCCCCTCATCATAGAACGACAGATTCAGAAGATAGCTTCCCTGGTGATCATCCATTGCCTTTTTCAGGTCCACAAGGTCCTGCAGTCTGAAGCTGTGTTTGTATTTCTTCCCTGATGATAAATAGGGCGGATCTAGATAAAGGAACACCCTTGGCCTGCTGTATTTCTCCATGAGCTGTCTGAAGTCCATGTTCTCAATCGTCCAGTCCCTGACGTAGAGAAAGTTCTCTATGTGGAATCTTGGGACTCCCTTATGCCCCTTGAACCTCCTTCCGAACGTTGTCCCGTCACCCATGAAGGAATATGTCTGCAGGTAGAACACCTTGAATGCAGTATCCACATCCGACCGGTAGTTGCGGTGCCTCATAAGGAAGAATGCGTCATGATCCTGGAATGCCACTCTCAGCCTCCTTGAGAGCTCAAGGCTCTTCCTCTTATCCTGCAATACCCTGAAAGTGACGTAGAGATCCCTGTCGAGGTCGTTGTAGACCTTCAGCTTCCTCCATTCATCAGGTATGTTCAAAAGCACCTTGGCGGATCCACCGAATACATCCACCACCACGTCGAAGGAATCCCTGCTTCCCCTCCTGAATCTTTTGGGGGGTGGGTACAATTAAGGAAACCTAAATGAAACTGTTTTATGTGAGCAATAAATGAGTATCGAAAATGAAAAATGAGGGTACTCTTACTTTCAGAGATCTGTCAGGAAAATCCTTCCCTTATTCCATAAGTGACACTTACAGGGAAGGGTATGAGCTGATACTTGGTCTCGAAGACACCCTTAAATTTCTTAAGACTGTTCCCTCCAGTTCTATAAAGCTGATAGTTACGTCTCCTCCATACAACATAGGTAAGGTCTACGAAGAAAGGACCAGGCTCGAGGAATATCTCGAATATCAAAGAGGGGTGGCTGCTGAATGCAAAAGAATATTGAGAGAAGATGGCAGCATAGCCTGGGAAGTGGGAAACTACGTCTACAACGGAGAGATATTTCCACTCGACATATTCTTCTACAGAATATTCAAGGAGGAGCTGGGCCTTAAAATGAGAAACAGGATTATCTGGAGGATCGGTCATGGACTTCACGCATCGAGGCGATTCTCCGGTAGATATGAGACGATATCCTGGTTCACTAAGTCGGACAAATACACATTTAACCTTGACTCGGTGAGAGTTCCACAGAAATATCCAGGGAAAACGAACTACAGGGGAAAAGACCGCGGCCTTCCATCTGGAAATCCGTTAGGAAAGAATCCGGAAGACGTGTGGGACGTGGTTCTTCAGGACTGGGAGGAGCAGATATGGGATATTCCCAACGTCAAGTCGAACCATCCGGAAAAGACAGTACATCCCGCACAGTTCCCCATAGAGCTGGTTCAGAGACTTATCCTTGCACTCACAAACGAGAACGACGTTGTCCTCGATCCTTTCGGCGGAGTGGGAAGTTCGGCACTGGCCGCCCTTCTCCTGAATAGAAAAGCGATAAGCATAGACAGGGACGAGAATTACGCACAGATAGCGCTGGATAGGGTGAAGGCGATGGCCAATGGAACGCTCAGGATCAGGAAGATCGGAACGAAAATATACGTTCCCACCGGAAAGGAAAAAGTTTCCAGGATACCGGAGGAGTGGATAAACAATGAGGGTAGTTGAGGAATTCGACCACAAGGGAGGAAAGGCATTCATATCTGGTAAATTTCCGAAGGAACTTGAGGAAATATACGAAGTGATATCGAGAGTAGACCTCTCAAAGTACAGAACCAAGGTGAGCAAAGAGAAAACAATGCTGGGCCAGATGCTGTACAGTCCAATTGAACTGAACAAGGCTTTCAAGAAGGAATTCGAGTCTTTTAGTTGGTCTTCGTATAAACAGAACAGGATTAATCTTCCATTCGGCAACGGAGCCTTCAGGGAGATGGACTTCATAAAGAGCAGGCTGGGAGTGGAAGTGCAGTTCGGGAAGTATGCTTTCATGGCTTACAACGTCTCGGCGAAGATGACCATATTCCACAACAAGGGATTCATTGATGCAGGGGTTGAAATTGTTCCTGTCAAGAAGATGGCTGAGCAGATGTCTACGGGAGTCTCCTATTTTGAACAGATCAAGTGGGACCTCGAGGCGAGGGGAGTTGCAGATATTGATATTCCTGTGATAATCATGGGGATTGACGGATGACTGGGCAGAGTTTTATTCCATCATATGAATACATCCAAGGCCTGTACATACTCGGTGGAACCTTAATTGGCTGGTTCCTTTCACAGTTCAGATTGGTCAAACCAAGACTGATCATCGATTTTGAGAATGGTACTCCGTGTATCCGGGGGAACATTATAAGGCTGAAATGCGAAAACAAGGGTTTGGTACAGGCAATAAACTGCGAGGCTAAACTTACAATATACAATGACAAAGGAGTCCCCGTACAGGATGGTCATATTCTTCATTGGTCCCGCCTGATGATTACAAGTATGCAAGGGCAAGCCGCTACAATTGATGCGTACCATCCTATCACTATTGCGTCAAAGGATCATGAATTCATAGATTTTACAATCATTGTTTCTCATGCTATAAGTACAATTGAATATTGGGGAATATATTCTTATCCTTACATGCTTAATGGGCACATTTTACCACTGCCAATCCAGGGCATTAAAGATTCAGGGCAAGACGAGCAAAAATCAGTTGGAAATGCATCAAACGAAAGGATACTAAGAGCACAAATAAAGGTCCACGCCGACGGAACGAGACCTCCAACTATTGAGTTCTATTTTAAGGTTTGCGGAACAAAAATATTCATCGGAAGAACTAAGAATGATCTAAAGGAAGTTGGTACTTGCAGAATGTAGCCCCTGGATATAATAATACTTTAGGTGTATGACAATGATTATGTTGCTGCCTTCGATCCTCTGCAGTACAACCTTTCGTGTTGGTCATACAAGTTTATATAAAATAAGTTGCACTCATCTTTTTAACATTAGCTTTCATAATCAATCTTCAATCAGAGGGACTCGTGATCCTGTAATGTTATGTGATTGCTGAATAAAAAATCTTTCCTGCAATTTCCGTAATAGATGATACGAACCAATACAATTCTTATAAATAAATGTCCATTAAACCATTTTCACTGAATTTTATCTTCTCCTTTCAGACAACCCACCCCACGACGAATTCCCTCATTTCCCTATTCTTAAATAATGTATAAAGAATATCAAAGATCTTCAATATAGTAAATTATGAAATCTTGGTCATTGCCGTGACTTTTTTCAAATAAGTCTGGCGGAATTTGCTAACCAAGTCTGATGTATGTACCCTCCGAAAACATTCTAAATGCTGAATTACATAATTAAACATGGATGAAAAATTAAAAGTCCAAAGTCCCTGGATAATCAATTTAGGTTCGATAAGAGATGCCATGGATAAGCAAAGAGGCAAACAAGAACGTATATTAGCCCTACAAGGTGATTTGAAAGAACTGGGTTCAGAAAAATTCAATTATACTCTCATGCCCGAGCCCTATATCGGAAACCCTGATGCGGAAATTTACCTTTTGAACCTCAACCCTGCCTTGGACAAACTTTTGGAATCTGAGGATCCCGAGGAGATAAAATGCCTAAAGAGAAGGTTTGAAGAGCATATATTATGCAACTATGCATTCTATGATGAAGTTGGCGGGATTTCATGCGAGAAATACAAGGAATTCCCCTTTTACCATCTGAATCCTGATTACAAATGTTTTCAAGGATTCTGGTGGTGGTACGGGAAACTGAGACCCCTAATTGAAAAAGTTAGCGAGAAACCTGGGTTTTCCAAACTTGAAGAAGCATTCAAAAAAGTGGCGAGTTCCATATTCGGCATTGAGCTTTTGCCATACCATTCCAAGAATTTTGGTTCGGGACGTGATCTTGTTAAACGCTTGGGAGAGGGGAATAATGATAGACCATGCCTGGAAAGCGTAAAATACAATATTAGGCTTGTTGAGGATGCCTTAAGAAAGAACAAAACCATAATCATAATGAAAGGGCGTGTTGAGTGGGTGGAATTGATTAAAAGAATGCCGGACTATAAAAAAGCAGAGAACAGGGTTTATGAATTGATTAGCACCCAGAATTCTGTGATAACCGAGAATAACATTAATCCTTCATTTAATCGTGATGACCCCAAGAAATCTATAATGGAAGAATTAGCCGATATCATAGCCACTAAAAAATAAATTGACGGCCTCAAGGTAAGGGCTACTCTTAGGCTGATCGAAAAAATATTGGACTTATAGGAAACGTATATTATTGCTTCGACAATACTATCCGTTGTCTTTAAGATTTTAAAGGAGGTTTCCGACATTATAGCCAATGGTAGGTGTGATTGTGCATTATAGTATTCATGAAATTACCATTTTAGCCTATTTCTATAACACGGTTATAGTTCTTTAAGCCCACTCTGCCACGAATTCCCTCATCTTGATGCAGTAACCTAATTTTGCTTACCCTTCCTGCGTATCAATGTCGGGTAAGGAATATCAAGTATCCTTGATATGGCCGAATACGAGATTCCCTTTTCCCTGTATTTTTCTACGTCTTTCCAATCTATTTCCTTTGTTGGTCTTCCTAATTTCTTGCCTTCTTTCTTGGCTCTCTCGAGTCCATTCCTTGTCCTCTCTATCAGCATCTCCCTTTCCCTCTCAGCCACCCATGAGAATATCGCCATGATGAGATTCCTGACAGACCTGTCAGTTGTGGATAGCCATCGTTCCTTATCGCTCACAGGGATAACCATTACCCCTCTCTTCTCAAGTTCCTGGATTATGCCTATCGTTTCCGTCATTGACCTTCCCAGTCGCGAGATCTCATACACATATATTTTCTCAGGATGCATTTTCTCAGCGTATTCAAAGAGGTCCCTGAATGCTTTTCTCTGAAGTGCTGGTATGGACCCCGATATGGTATCCTCGAAGAACACTAGATCCTCATTCGTAAAATTACTGATAGCATTCCTCTGGTTTTCAAGATTTTCCTCCTTCTTCGATACCCGGAGATAGCCTATGTTCTTTGCCATATCATAATATAATGATTTATGATATATAATCATCATCATAATCAGAGGGGATTTATGATTAACATATACGTTCGTTTATGATAATTATATTGATTTACAATTTATAATTGCTCAATTTATAATTAAGATCAGGCTTAAATAATAATGACGATCTTTTCTCCAGATGAATAGTCTAAGAGGCCTTTATCATTTGTTCTGCAAGCATATTATCCAAGAATTAACCTACCACTTCAGCACTCCAAACGCTGAAAGCAGGAGGAGAGTTCCTGAACCGATCATCAGGAGCGATATGATCAGTTCATAATCGATCTCCTTTCTCCTGTGCCCGTACTCCATACTCATAAATGAAAACCTCCCTATTTACCCTTTTCTTCCCTATGGTGCAGCTCGTATGCGAAGCTTCCTGTGAACAAGGCTGAACGTGAAAAGGAAAAAAGGTACAGACCATACCACCCAGGGTTGAACGAGCCCCTTATTGTTGAATCTGCGAGGGTGCTAGTGCAGAACTGCGAACCATACCCAGATCCAGAGGGCTGCAATGGTGCCGAAACTGACTGAAGCTATGATCAGGTCTACCCTCATCATAAATTCGTTATGGGATAGCCGCCTCCTGTTTGCCATCATCTTAGATTCCATATATGTACCTCCCTTTATTAGCCTTTCTCTCATAATGATCCTCCAGAGCGTACAGCCCAAGTGCAAGCATTCCAGCTGTCATGGATAGGACCAACCATACTGCACCAGCTGATTGACCAGCCAGGTTGTTGAAATCGATAAAGGCGTTTCCCGCCGGCGTTATCCCTGCAAGCAGGCCAATCAACAGAAGAATCATAAGGAATATTCCGGGATACCTGGAATATCTCCCAAGGTTGGAGTCGCTGAACCTGTGGTACCTGTCGTAGTTTGGCGTTCTGGATGCGAGGTTGACAGACCTGTTCTTCAACCTCCCTTTGCCTTTCCCCTTGGATTTCACCCTGAATCATCACCGGTTCTTTCATGATTCTCATTATTATCCGGAACGACTGTTTTCGCCTCTTCATTATTCTCCCTGTGAGTTGCCAAGTCCCCTTCTGAAGGTGATTCTTTGTGATTCTTCCCTGATAGTTTCTCAATGTAATCCTTCCTCGCTGCATCTCTCTGTTCCTCCGTCATACTGTTCCAGTCCCTGTCGGTGATCCCCATTGTCCGGTTGGATACCCTCTTCAGCATCCTCTGGAGATCTCCATTCCTGACTGTTGCCATCTCCCTGAACTTCTTCACCGCTGCCCTGTTTGTCTTGTCCCTAATGATGGCTGATTTGTCAAGGAATTCCATTATCGCTTCCTGCACAGGCATCTCCTTGCCCCTGACCGTTATGTACTTCTGCATCTGTTCAGTGTCAAGGTCGTAGTCGAACTCCGCAGGTTCATTCGTGTCGTAGTAGTTCCTCATGTCCTGGATGATCGCAGGCTCCATCTCCTCGTAGAGCTGCCCCCCCATGAGGTATGACACGTACACAAGGTCCGGACGGTCCACCTTCTTCTGGACAATGGTCCAGACCCACGACCTCTG
>JAKAUD010000042.1 GCA_021827885.1 Thermoplasmata archaeon
AACAGGTGGCAAACGATCTGCAGGACCGTTTCAGCGCATAGGCGGGGATGGCCCAGCGGTACGGCGGCAGCCTGCTAAGCTGTTTCTCTATGAGAGCGAGGGTTCGAATCCCTCTCCCCGCGCTTAGTATTATACAACCCGCAACGAATTCGAACCCTGTTCATTTCTTCACGGGTCCGAAAAAAACTGTTCCATTGTGAAAGTACCTCATTTGACGCCTCCTCACTCGTCACATGCGTGTAAATCTGCGTGGATGCTATACTTTTATGACCAAGGAGCACCTGTATCTTGCGGGTATCCAGTCCATGCCCGCGCACCCCTCCCTTCAGGAGTGTCGTGGCGAACCAGTGCCTCAGGGCATGGGGTGAGACCATCCCGGCTTTTCCGCGGATGGCGGATTCCTTTATCCTCCTGCGCACGTAATCGGGCGAAGGCCTTTTCACAACGATCCCGCCATCCACGACGTGCTCTGCTACGAAGAGTGCCGGATCATTCGGCGCCCTGGGTCGGTGCTTCTCGACGTATTCCGTGATCTCTGAATGCATCTGCGCGGAAAGCGGAACGTACCTGTCATCCTCCCTCTTAGAACTCCTGACCAGCAGCCTCCCCTCCTCAAGATCGGAGAGATTGATTTTTGATATCTCCGACACGCGGAGACCGCAGTATGCCGCAAGCTTCACCCAGATTGTATTCCTGAGCCTGATGCTCTCGTTCGCGTATAGCCTTGCCCCCTTCAGCACTTTCTGCACCTCCTCATCCGTGGGGATGTACCTTGGCCTCGGCTTCCCGGCAGGGATGGTCGGCACGCCGACAGGGGAGTCCATGAACCTGCAGAACGCCCTGAACCCGTTCAGGTGGTTCTGCACGGTCTTGTCCCTGCTCTGCCCTGACCTGGAATCTATGAATTCAAAAACTTGATCCTCCGTGAAGTCCAGCGGGTCAAGGAAGGCCGAGATGAACTTCACGCTCCTCACCATTCTCTTCACGGTCTCCGAAGAATATCTGGGTTTTGTGCTTCTCCTGAGCCACTTCACGAACTCAGGAAGCTTCTCGGCAAGACCGGGTTCTATTTCCCTGGCGGGACTCATGCTGTGAGCACCGCCTTCCTTTTCTTCAGCCATGCCTGGAAATCGGCGTCGGCTTCTGAATCAAGCCATATAATGTTCTGCAGTATGGTGTTAGCCTCCGGCACGGTCGTGGGGTTAAGAACGAACTTGCCGTCCTTCAGCTTCACCTTGGCATTGAAGAGCGGTTCTTTCTGGCCATAATACTCAACAAACAGAGGGCCGTATTTCTTCATTTTTCCCTCGAGCCCCTCCATGATCCGGTCCCTCTGCTTTGCGGACATCTCTCTCTCCTCGCTGCCGCTGCTCTTCTGCCCGGCATTTCCAGCCGGCTGGCTGCGGTGTGAGTTTTCTATGTCCGGTGGCACTTCCCCGTCGATAACGTCGTACATATCCTCGGCATCCTGCGTGAAAATTCTTGATGCACCGGTGGCACGCAATATCATGTCCACGTATGCGCGCTTGATGGCCATCTTCAGGATCGTGTTGTCGATCCATGCAACCATGTTTATCATGGACACCTTATCGCCCTTCTGGCGCATCTTGTCCATCTGTGTGATCATGCTCTTCATGTACTTCGGGTCAAGGGACGAGCAATAGCCTTCACCATCCGAGATCTTCTCTCCCCTGCCGTTGAAGCCTGAAACCCTTATGGTATAGGACACGTACGGGTTCTCCCCGGTGAGCTGCCTGTCGCATGTCTTCTCCGATATCTCGTCCCGTATGTTGAAATACTTGGACAGCAGCTCTGCCCCCGGCTTGTAACACGACGGCTTGTTTCCGCCCGGCAGCACACCGTAGTCGACGCCCCTGACCATTATGGCCTTGAATATGTGCGTCAGCGCATTTCCCGCCTTTCCCAGCTCGTTCCACTCCGACGGAACGTCGAACGGCATCATGGCCATGCTCTCCCTTCTTTCCACCTGTTC
Source organism: Thermoplasmata archaeon (assembly GCA_021827885.1). The sequence continues at coordinate 1,994 of JAKAUD010000042.1, forward strand.
ACTCATCATTTTCTTTTCCCTCCTTGCAAAAAGCGGCGGAATCCGGCCGCTCCAACTCCTCAATTCCCGTGGCACCATCTGAAATGCCGGATCCCCGCGTGTTCCCAAAAATTCCGTTCAGCTTCATTTCGTCACTCTCCCCAACTCCAGCTTCAACTGTGCACTCCTGAGCTTCAGCGACGCCAGTTCCTCCCGGACGCGCACAATTTGCCTGTCGGTCGCCCTGATCCGGCGCTCGACGGCTTTCGATTTCCCGTCGCGCTGCATCTCCCTGATCAGGGACAGCTTCCTTGCACTCAGCCTCTCCAGCCGTTCCTCGCGCGTGCGTATCCTCCTTCCGGAACTCCTGAGCTCATTGAGCGCGGGCACGGCGGCATAGACTCTCTTCATGCGCATCCCTGCACTCCCGTTGCTCAGCATCACGCACCTCCCGTCAGGCAGCTTTCGAGGAACACCGGTTGAACCGCTGGCTCACCGGGAAAGCACTGCGTCCACTTCTCCAGCAATCCCTGCAGTTCATTCGCCGCCCTGACATAGGAGTCGTGCAGGCACGGGTTCATGGAAAACCGTGAACGGATCACTTTGCGGCACACCTGTACCTCTTTGGCAGCCGCCGTTATCCTTGCCCTGAGATAGGGCATGTAGTCAATCACCAGGCAGTCGTCCATTTGCGGCCCCTCCGCACCCGTCATTTCGCCTCCTTTTCCCATTTCATTCATCCCGTGTTTCCTCCGTAAAAATTCCGGTTCCCATTGGCGGACCAAAAAAGTGGTGAGCCTCCTGACCTTTCGCCGGGAAAAAATTAATTAAAGCGCCAACGCATGTATAATCATGGTTGACAAAAGGAAAGTCGTAAGAAAAAGACTTGGAAACAGAGACATCAGAGCGGGGGAGAAGAGCATCGAAAAAGGTCTCCTTGGTCCAAGAGGATACGGGGTTCTGAAGGGAACCGAGGACATCGCCAAGGGAATCAGTAAGGACAGAAGAACCAGAAAGAGAAAATGAGGCCATTCAATCCTCCCTCCATATCCACGTATCTCTGACACTGGTATCTTCCAACAGCTCTGAAACGGCTTCATCATTGAAGAAGCACTTCGCCTGGAATGCCATCTCATTCAGAACTCGTGAAAGGCACACGCCACGGTCCCCGGTGAAAGAAACCCTGACAGTCCCGATGCCATTGGCATATGACCATTCAAAACGGTCGTCGGGGAACCTTGACTTCTGTCGGTCTGCCTGTGTCTTTCCAATCTCGTTGAACCTTGTCTCGCTTGTCAGGAACTCCTCTTCATATTCTACGCTTGTTTTTTCCTCCGTTCCGCTAATCCGGAACATGAAGTGATCGGGTACTGCATGCATCTCCTCGTCATATTTTCGTACCCTTGCCATTCTCATGCCTGTACCTCCTTTATTTTCGATAACTGCTGCACTTTTTCGCGGACAGCCTCTATGATAAACTCACTGCGGTTCCTATATCCCATATCGCTGGTAGAAATCGCTTTCTCTACTTTCAGGACAAGATCATGGGGCACCTTTATTGTATCATACATCTTTCTTTCTCCATCGGTGTTATACATTACTAATCAATTACTCCTATTAAATGGTTGTTATGTATTACATCTGTATTACTCCCAATCGTTAATTTCGATGTAATATAATTGCCATCCATGGCAACGTCATACACGACGGTAAAGATCCCTGACCAGTTGCTTGAGAAGATAGAGGAAATAATTCGCGAGCACCCTGAATATGCATACCGCAATCGCTCCGAGTTCATCATTGAGGCGATACGGGAGAAGATACGTACCCTGGAGGATCGAAAAAAATCCCAGAATCCATGATCCTTCGGGTAGGAGAGACCACAGGTATTCAGTTCACTGGCCCCCTGTAGAATGTCCTCATACTGAAATCTCCTTCTGACGGCGTTCTTCAAGCAACTTGTCGATTACCTCGGGGTAGGTGTCCACGAAGAAAACGTGCCTCAAATTTTTCAGTTCCTTATGGGCTTCCTTGGATACTTTTATGGTTACGACTCCTGACTCCATATTCATTCAACCATGAGTAAAACGTAGAAGTATATAATATGTTTTACACAGCATAGAAGATAACAATACATGCAATAATAAAGAGAATAGAGTTTTAAGCTTTATATTGCCTGACGAAAATAGAACATTGCCAGAGCGTTCTCAACGGTTGATCCTCAAGTTATATGAGGAAAACAGGGAAGTGGTTAAGACTTCATTGCTTCCCATAGTTCCAAATTCGTATTCTCTTGAAAGATATCTGAGGGAACTTGCGGCAAACGGTTTGATAAGTATAAGGGAAGAGAAAATAGTCAGGAAAACTTTTTACGTTTCCCTTACCCTGAAAGGTCGTGCTGTGGCAGAGCAGCTGAAGCGAGTAGACGGGGCAGTGAGAGGAAGATCAATGGAAGCGGAGCCTTTCATTACAATGGAAACCAACGAAAAAGGAGAAAAGATATATGTGTTAACGCCAAATTACAGAGAATTTGCAGAAGAAAGAAGGAAGAGACTGTCAGCACTGATACACGTGAACGTTTTGGACGATCACATAGTCTTCAAGGAGACAAATTATGAAGGAACCGGAAAAGACAGGCTTGTCGTGATATACGTGAAGCTGAACGGTAACGGCATTCTCAGGCTATGGTGCGAACTGGATGAATCATACGACTGCTGGCACGTGAGTGAAGCATGGTCATTGCCGGCCGTAAGGGAGATGTACTTCAACCAGGTGAAGAAAGGAAACATTAAGGGATGAAATAGATGGTAGACAGAGAAAAAAGGAAGAAACCCAACGTCAAGGAAATCTTGGGTAAGGAACTCGTTCACGGAAAGTTCCTGAAGGTATGGATGGCCATAGCAATCGCGGTAATAATCGTAGGCAGTGTCTCGGCTTACGCACTCTATGAACACGATCACGCTGCTCCAACTCTTCTTACGGAACCCCAGGTTAAAGCCGTTATGGGGGGCGGATGGAACGTTGTGTCCCTAAATAATAGCACAAGCAACGCCGGAAATACGTCGGGCATGTCGTTTATGAACATTGGAGCGGTTAACGCACTTGGAGAAAATTTCACGCGGTACGGGGAGTGGATGGTTGTGGTTGTGGAGCAATACAACACGACCCATTACTCTGAAAGGGCTTATTTCGGGTTCCTGAATTATGAAGGTGCGAGCACAACGGGCGTCATCGACGGCAACAATTATTACTATTATTCTGGATTTTTATCAACGGTATCATTTGTGCTTGGTCAGGACGGTTCGTATCTGGTTTTGATACTGTCATCAGGAATAGAGTTTAATCAGACGCAAGGCGCAACTCTGCTTACGGATCAGTTTGGGGAGTTATGAGTTAACATGAAACACCGGGATGAAGAAAAGTGCGTCATGTTCCATAGTAAATATTTATATAAAGCATATGATTAATTAATAGCTAATTACAATAATATTGAATGAATGCACTAAATGTGCGGAATGATATAGATGTTTGAACAAATCAAATCATTAGGGCCTGATTCCATGCTTGTAAAGGAACTAAAAAAGAATTCCGTGAATATGTTTAACAGGATACCGGAAAGTAGTGTAGATAGAAGCAGAGCAAAATTATACGGACGATACCAAAAGATTATGAAAGAACAAATTCTTTCTAGGTCAGACGACTTTATAGACGCTCTTACCGATTTTGTGAAGGATTACCCAAGTGAAAAAGAGATAAAGAGGGTGGAAGATCTATTTCAGGAAGTACTCAAGATCAAAATTAACGAAAGTGGGGCGGAAGAAGAAAAAGAAGGAGTTAGTTTAGCAGAAAGAATTGCACACTTAGAAGCTACTATCCCACTGAACGAAAGAAACATAGTATATAGGGAAGAACTTAAAGACTTAAAGAAAACAATGGAAAAAGTAATAAAAGAACTGGTTGCGATTAATTGGGCAGAAGTTAGCGAGGAGGACTCAGAACGTCTTTACTCTTTTTCAGAAGTAATTTCAACCTCGAATGCTATCATAGATTCATTGTTGTCTGAATTATCTATAAACAGTAACAAGGATGTGAAGCAAGGAATGTCTGTGTTGCTTTATCTTGTTCTTCGTGCAAATGCGTATCTGCTGAGTAAAATTACACACGATTCACTTTCATGGACAATATCAGTAGTTCAAGCCTATGCATATGCAAATGTTACTTACCTAATTGCAAACTGAGGTGTAAAATGTCTATCTTTTTCCCAGATACATCAACCCTGATGTCACTATTTGACAAAACAGACCCGCTCCATAATAGAGCAAGAGATATTTTGCGCCAGTACAAAATAAAGGATGTTTTTATGCCAGGCACTGTTCTAACCGAATGGCAGAGCATGGCGATGAGGGAACACAAAAAACTGGTTGGGAATACAATTAGACTTATGGATTCCAAAAGAAGTGAAGGAGTTTCAACCTTGACCGTCAGAGATTTCAACGTGTTGGTTGATTCTGCGGCCACCGAAATCCGAGGTAAAGGTAAGATTGAGGGAAGAAAATTAGATCAGGCACGGAGTAACTTACAAAGAGAAATTGAAAGTACCTTCAGGACAAAATCAGGTAAAACCATTACGAGCCGTCCAATTGATGATTTGAAGGAATACATAATTCGTCTCAACTATGCTTTTTATGAGAAGAGCATGGGTGTAATTGGTTTCTTCATTCAGCATGGCTATAGCCATCCGGACATAAAAGAAGACGTTGAAAGGGCAGTGAAACTGTTCATGTCGGAACACAGAATTGACTTGGAAACACAAGATTCTATGATTTTAGGGGATTTGTTGAGATATGCCGCCGCCGATTCAGAAGATTATGACTTTGTTGTTGGAGATAAGACCTTTTTTAAAAAGGGGCAAGAATACATTAAGTTATACAATGGTGTAATTTCGCGGGTTTCATTCAAACTACTCGCGGCATCATAAGTTTCACTATATAATGATTTAAAAGTATGGTATAGAATCCGTTTCACTTAGATTTTTAGCAAAGTAATTGTGGCATGAGTGGGTAACTCGGATTAATGCATCATTTCAGAAACTGTGACGGCATCCTGTCATTTGTGAGGGAGAATGGAAAGATCTTCGCAGAAAACTTCCTGATATATGGGGAGGAATGAGTTTCGGTAAAAACAAGGAATGCTGAAGGATTCAGTCCATTTTCTTCACGAATACCCTGCCGTCTTCCTGGTAAAAGCCAATTATATCTCCGGCATTTGCTTTCAGTGCTTCGGCCGCTTTCTTTGGGAGTGTTATCCTGAGCGATGATTCCCTTTTGGATATATGTGATACTTCAAGCAGTTGTGGCATTAAGGGTAATTGTGGTATTTAGTTTAATTATTGTCTTAAATAAGGTGTTCTAAAATATTCATACTTCTCTCAAGGTATATTTGATTCCTCTTTTCTTGCACCATTCCATGGCAGCCTGGCTTTTACTTCTTGTTATAGGATTATTGATAAGATGCCCCCCCTTAATCTCTACGATCTCCTGTTCTCCACTGCTGTATTCAATAAGAAAATCAGGGGTGTAATGAGCCAGCTTTCCGTCAAGATTGAAGTATGGTATTCTTATCCCATGATTCTTAGTCCACTTAACCACATTGTCTGATTTCTCTAGGAAATCCATAAATTCTTTCTCCTTATCGCTATCACAGTACTCCAAAGAATATGCGCTCTTCTTTGGATTTGGATATACGCTACTGTTCGCCATTTTAGTTCACCGTCCCTGAAAATATGCCTTTTAAAATCCCCTTGGTAAAATTCTTCCTTATTTCAGGAATGCATTTGATTATATTTTCAAGTTCAGCCTCTGACCCCTCTGACAAAGTCTTATTTCCCAGGAATTTAAGGCTTATGTGATCCATCATCACATTATACAGACGCTCCTGTTTTGTGATATCATAAGCATTCTCTTCTATCATTGTCTTTACCAACAGCACAATTTCGTCCCTTACATCATCGATTGTAAAACTGTACTTGGTTGAGCTTGTGAAAAGTTCTCCCTTTCCCTTGTCCTCAACTTCAGTGCCAAATTTTTTACCCACGCTCTTTCTGCGTATTCTTTCCATCATCACTGCTGTAATTTCTATGGCCTCATCAGTTTCATATTTGACAGCATTGAGCTTTTCTCTCCAGTCCTTTACAGTATCCTCATCTCTCAATTTAGATCTTATGACCGCCAACTTAGTTTGAAAACTAGAATCAACCACGGGCTGTTTTATCATTATAAGTTTGTCTGGGTTCACAAGCTTCTGAATGAATTGTCTGCGTTCCGGGATCTCTTCTTCCCCTATTTCTGTGTTCGGCAGTACATCTTGCCTTATCCTGCTAACATTCATCATCTTCCAGAGCCAGTTATGATCCAATTTTGGATGATCTACAACAAGCAATATCTCAGGGTCAGAGCTACCCTTTCTTATCTTTCTTAGCCCCCTACCTATTATCTGTTGACCAAACACAGGAGAGGATATCTTCCTTAACAGTAGGATTACAGAAACTTCCGCAACGTCCCACCCTTCTCTGAGCATGAAAACACTTACCACTGCTTCATAGGGGCTATCAATTGAACCGATTCTCTTTGCCTCCTCCCTTTCACTATCACCTGATTCTTCAGTTACCAAGAGTGTTTTAAGATGAAATTCACTTTCCAGGAATTCCTTTGCCCTCCGGGCTTCGTCAATTCCCATAGTTACTACAAAAAGTAGCGGTTTGTATTTTTCGTTTGCTTCTTTCTTTTTCTGTGATATAGCATTAATTGAAATAGAAAGAAGCATCTTCATCGGTGCCGGGTCCATTATCCACTGGAATGGTTTCACTCGTTTTTCATACAGCTCCATTTCCTCAGGGGTAAAGTCTGAAATCTTTCTCTTCTCTCTGGTCTTTGTATTTGTGTAAGTCAGTTCAACGATTCTTGATTCAGGTTGCAGCACTACTATATTTTTGATAACAGGTTTTGGTGAATCCATGGCGGAAGTTATGTCAAAACTGTAGATCATTTTGGAATCGGGATAACTGCCGTCCGCTCTCTCGGGAGTTGCAGTTGTGTCAAGTCGAATCATGGTCTGGTCTCTAAGAATACTTAAAACCCTGGAAAATTGCTCTGCAACGCTATTGTGAGCTTCATCATTGAATATTGCAATATTGCCAATTTTGGTCTTTATAAAATCCAGGTTTCTTGCCGTATTTGAACCAGTGTCATAGAGTTCTTGAATGTTGGTTATTATTATGTCAGCGGATATCATATATTGTGGGTTACCACCACTCTCAAGAACCGTAGCGCCAATCATATTGTTGAGGCTTCTATCTGGGGTAAGTGACCACTTCTCAAACACTGTTGTATTATTATTGTCTGCTGACCTGATAAAGTCAGTTGCGAGTCTGTCCTTGACTATCAGATTTGGGCAAATAATTATGAACTTTTCAAACACTGCTTGATAGGTGTACTTCAACCACGCTATTACTGACGCAATGATAAGACTCTTTCCCCCACCTGTAACTATCCTTAGGAGATATTTCGCCCCTAGATTGTTTCTCTTTATCTCATATGAAAAGATTACCCTCAAAATGGCCTCCTTCTGGTGCTGCCAGAGCTGTAAACCATCTTTTCTGTGAAGCAGATGTTCGATGAACTCCATTGTTTCTGATCTTGAACCCGGATATCCACCCATAACCCAATTTTTAAAATCTTCCTCAAAACTCGAAAAGGAATCGGGCATTGTTGAATATTTTTGCAACTCAATCAACCTCTAAATCTATCACATGCAGAGCTTCGCCACCCTGGTCATCTTCTACTTTAAAAGCAATTTTTGTCTTTCCTGAGCCTTCTAATTCGGCAGATAACGCCATTTTCCTATCTCCCTTTGTTCTGTTTCCTAGGATTGCAAAACCTGTCGTTGGAATGAAAACTCCATCAAAACTAAAATCCGCCTGTACGTTCACTATCTTTCCACCATTAAGCGAAACAGATTCGGAGAAATCGAACTCATAAGTTCTATATCCCATTTTCCTTACCCTAAGCCTCACAACTGGTGGCATAATGAATCTCAAGAAGTTTGCATAATTCTCATTCTTTTCCACTATGTGTTGCTTGAATTTGTCAGAACCTATAGGAACAAGATCTATATTTACAAATTCAATACCTGCACCAAGTCTAGCCAACATTTCCTGGGCCTGTTTTGCCTTTTCAGAGAACTGCCATCCTATCATTATTCCTTTTTTTCGGTTCTCATAATTCTTTTCTAAATATTCAGCAAAGTTAAGAACAGCGTCTTCATTCACTAGAATCTCGTGGTTCTTGGACCCGATCCAAATGGGGATTCCCTGTTTCAGTCCAGCGATTGTCTGATCGGCCACCTTCCTTCCGCCAAAAGCATTGAGAATAAAGTCTTTAAAGTCATCATCAGTAAGCTTCGAAAGCGAGAATATGTCGAGATCGGAACACGACAATAACTCTATGTTAGGGGAGAAGGATATTTCTGTGTTTTCTTTTATGGTCTTTAAAATTCTCCCTTTTGAAATTTCTACAGCAATCCTTGATATGTCTGAAACAATCCATCTCCTTTTTAGTTTTTGTGCAACTGCAGCCGTAGTACCACCGCCACTGAAGAAGTCTGCTACTATATCACCTTCATTTGAGCTTGCCTCTATTATTCTTTCTAGTAATGCTTCAGGCTTCTGTGTAGGGTAGCCTAATTTTTCATTGGAAATTCCTTGAATAAATGGAATCTCGAATACTTCGGAAGGTCTTCCCTCTTTCATATAAGCCATTCTAACAGTTCCATTTTTATTGTTGTATATTTTGAACCGCTTACCATCCTTATCTATCTTGTCATACCTATTAATTGCTTTTTCATCGTAATCTACCAATATTGCGCTCTGGTCAAAATAATAATCATCAGACCTTGTATAGAACAAAATTGTATCATGCTTCCGCGGATAGTTTCTCGAAGTGCTTGACGGCCCAAAATATTTCCATATTATCTCATTTCTAAAATTATCATATCCAAATATCTTATCCATTTCTACTTTAACATAATGTGAGGCATGCCAGTCCAGATGAACGTATATCGATCCTGTTTTTTTCAGCAGTCTCTTCATTTCAATTAATCTTGCATCGAGCCAGATTAGATATGTAGGCATCCCGCCGTCCCAAATATCCGTAAAGGAACGGACCTCATTTTCGTCTCCGAATATAACATTATAGTTTCTTCCAGAGAAGAATGGGGGATCGATGTAAATTAGGTCTATGGATTCAGAAGGCAGCATCCTCATTATATGCAAATTGTCACCCCAGTAGATCTTGTTAGTAAAATCATAATTACCATCAAATTTGATCTCCTCAACTTTCTGAAAAGGCAGTTTAACATATGGAAATTCTTCAGAATATCCCTTTCCTTTCTTATAGCCCTTGGGAAGTTCATCTACCGGGACGGTCCCAAACCTTTTTGGGATTTTATAAAATTGAGGTTGTTGCGCAATTTCAATTGTTGGTTTTATGACCTCTTCAGATACAGTGAATTCGTCAAATTCGCTTAGCTTACTCAAGTTTGAATCTTCTTCATCTTTTGTTGTCACATGGTAACTAAAAAGAAATGAGTAGTTATTAATTTCGCCTAAATAGAGGTAGGAAGTTAATAAAATGAAGAACCTTCTCAGTACAAATTACGCAAGTCTACCTGGTTATATTGGAACAGACGAGTAGGGGCAGGATAAGGAAATTGTGTTATTTCTCTTCACTTGAGAATAGTTCCACTAACTCAGGGGTAAGCTCTAGATTATAAACCATTTTATTTTCTGGATAAATTTCTCTTTCGTACCAGTGTTCTTTTCTAACACTAGTGGCGACACCTACCTTTATTCCTTTTTCTCTGAGTGCACTGCATAACTTCCACTCATTGAACAAATAGGCATTTGATATACAGAATGGCCTTTCTCCATCTTTAGATGAAGATGCAGCTTTGTAGCGTTCAGTAAAAATCAACGGATAGACATCTTCGCTAATGTCAGGATTAAGGTTTATCAAGTGCTAGTTAAGTTGTCTATACTTGACATCGATCTTTTTACCCTTTAATTCATCAGCTATAAAAGATCCATCATACCATCTTTCACTGCCTTTCTCGTTAAGTTATATCGGGAAAACTTTAGAAACAATCCATTCGGCGATATGGCCTTTTCCGCTGGTCTCCTTACAATTTGTGAAATCTTATGGTCAATTTCATTTCTATCTTTGATGAGTCTGGAAAGTTCCTTAATTTCTTCCATACAGCGTTAACGCACGGAATTAATTTATAACTATCTGCCTATCTGTCCAACAAAGAACTCCTTTTCGGACATTAAAATCATGGGTAAGGGGGTATATAAATTAACAGGTCTGTTTTCAGGGGCAGGTTTTTCGGACAGAGATTTGAGGATTCCGTGAACCGTGGATCTCTTGATACCAACCAGCTGAGAGATCTCCCTGATGGACCTGCCTTCTCTTTTCAAGTCCATGATGAATGATGCATCCACCCCT
>JAKAUD010000019.1 GCA_021827885.1 Thermoplasmata archaeon
ATGCTATAGATGAGGGAGAAGATTATCAAAACGTTTCTGCTTGGAGATTAAGTCATGAAAAGTTCTGGCAAAGCGATGAAATGCGTGAGGAACTGGGTGATCCAGCCTTCGAAGTGGATGACTCCACACTTGTAGTACTTGAGAGATTTAAATTGATCAAACGCCTCTGATAACATATTGTAATAGAATTGATTTCGAAGTTACCTATGAAGAGGTTTTCAGTAGAATTAGGGGGATAATAGGAGTAATCCCACGGCTTATAGAAAACATAGAAACCAAGGTGGTTTGTCTTTTCGCAGAAAATATTTAAAAGAGAGAATTGCTAAGGAACAGCTTTTTAGAGGAAAAAACTGTGCTATATAAGGATAGTACAAGAGCAGATTGAAAGTGAATGTTCCATTTTGAACGCGTTATGGCAACAAGGATTCGGAGACTCGTGGTAAATACGTTCTTCACCGCAATGCGTGGGCCATGGAAATTTCATGTAAGAAGTAGACGAATTGACCAATATTTCTGGTCAATTCCACTACCTCCATGTAAAATAGAACAGCTAATCAGCTGAATAGGCAGGGTAACTTAGGAATTCGACTTTTATTGGGAATCCCCTTCTACTTTTTGGTTTTCAAGGTATACCGCTTAACTCATTTGAGCCGCTTGATAAACGTGATGGATTCCGACTGAGAAGATCTAGCTTTTCTAAAATTCAATTAACGTCATAATTATTAATTTCCCACAGGAATCGGGTTGATGTTTCTGTCTTTTCACCCCAAAATCAGACATTTTTTAGGCCCCCTTTTGCCTTCATCGAGCATGTGTTTACACTCTGCTCTCCTTAATGTCCCACGTCTGCTCATTTACGAATTTTGCAGTGGCAGCAATCAGGTTTTTTATTATCTCAGGCAATGATTTTGAGCATTATTTCAATAATCAAAACTCTTTATATAGTCATTTGTGTTTATGAAATATACAATGAAAGAACAAATGATGCCCTTTGCTTTATCGAAGGGTGAAATTGTGGCTGCTAGGGCGATCTCTGATCATAGAGGTTCGTCTATTAGTGAACTTTCAGCTATAATAGGAAAGTCCCAAAGCTCTATCTCTCAAATGGTGAAAAGCCTTGAAAAGAAAGGGTTCGTCGAAACGAGGAAGTCGGGTATGAAGAAAGTGGTGGATATTTCGGAAAGGAATTACGCCCTTTCGCTGCAGGAGATGTTCAAGGCTGAACCATATGTTCCATGGGAGAAACTGATTTCAAATTCCAACATGGCAATATTGTTCAAAAATATAACAGGAGAAGAGAGTTTTGAGCATGGAATATCTTCAATTTCCTCCTGGAGAGCAATTCATAACCTATCAATGCACGGAATGTTCATTACCTCTCCCGAGAAGCAGTTAGCCGGTAATCGAAGAGTGTCACGTTTCATAAGTGAGTATGCAGATCATGTGAGCAGGAAGTACCTGATGGAGAAGCTGCCAGGAGATGCAATCATTATTTGGAGGAGCGGTTATCGTTGCCTTTTCAAGATAAGGGACATTACTAAAAATAAGACCGAGAGATTACCAGTTGATACTTTTCCCACTGCACTTACTGTCTCGCCAGATTATGGAATAAGGTTTCTGGCATCGGATTCGTATTATTACCACGATCCAGACCTTACTGGGTTAACCTTGGAGGATGCAATTCTCCACACTTTGCTTATAGACCCTGAAAGCCAAACTTACGGCACCTATGCGCTCATAATGGCTTTCAAAAATGAAAAAAAATTAAATACAGATTTACTTAAAGACAGGTCGCTCGATTACAAGCTTGAGGAAACAGTTGGAAATTTCATCAATTATATCAAAAGCCACGGAAAAAAAAGGGAGTGGCCATTCCCCAAACCAGACGAACTTCGAGAACAGGCTGATTTATATGGAGTGGTGGTAGGTTGATCGATTCAGATCGAGAAAATTTTAACCAAGAGTATATCACAAGAGAGCTAAACAGGGTAGATGAAGTACTCACTGAGAAACTGAGTATATACTTACTCGGTGGGGCAGTGATGGCAATGAATGACCTGAAACCTGGAACCAAAGATATTGATGTAATAGTGAAAAACAAAAGATACCACAGAATTCTTGTTAGTTCCCTAGAAAAATGTGATTATTACCTGATACAGCCTCAAGACCTGTCTGTACCATACATGGGACTCTCTGCAACTGCGTTACAGAACATTGAAGGGTTCAGATGGGAGATTTTCATTAAGTATGTTGCGAAAAAACTAGCCCTTACTGATACCATGGAACTACGTGCAGGCAAAATATACTCAGGTAAACGAATTACTGTATTTCGATTATCAAATGAAGACATGTTTCTGATGAAGGGTATGACCGAGAGAGAAAGGGACTTGGAGGATATGGCACTGATTGCAAGGTCTGATATAAACTACGACATTGTTCTTGAAGAATGCATGTACCAATCCAAAAGAGATCGTAGAGGCAACATTTGGGAGGCATCTCTTTATGAGAAGTGTGAGGAATTGAAGAAAAAATATGGAATCAATGTCCCAATACGTGATAAACTAAGAAAAATTTCTGAAGAGAAAATGATCAAAGCTGAAAAGAAGCGAGCTCTAGGGGAAAGTCACTGACTCACAAGTGAACTAAAGATCCCGGTCAAAAGGGGTCGCCCCCTTATCTTTCCTCATTCATAGGACTATTGGCGGAGATTCTTCTTTGGATAGATAAGTTTCATTACTATTGGTCAGGAAGCGGCGGCAAAACGGAAAACTTTCCAGAACAGGAAAGGGCAGTTTGTTTTCACTGTCTCCCGGAGGAATATCTATCACGGATTCCTTTTTAAACAACTCAATTGTTGCTTGGCAAAGAATCCACTTTGGTGCATTAGCGAATGTTAAAGGAATTGAGGCAAAAATTAAGATGAACCTCGTGGTGGGTTCCTATAAGTTAATTCTTATCCATGTGGAATGTGTGGGATGCTATCAAGAGATATAATGTGGACGATGTAGTTGCTCTTAGTTCGGGCAAATCTCTGAAAGAGTTCAAGATATTCGCAATTTCACAACTTTCTCCATTCCCTTACGAAGGCAGTCTATGAATGATCTTTGAGGTTTATCTAAGAATGATTTACGTATCCACCTAATCAAATAATCGGATACCTACCTATCCTCTTAACCTGTAGAAAGTTATAATTTGTGTGTTTATATGTTTGGTGGAACAAAGGGTTTTTTTATATCAATCGATAATGTCCTCAGTGATTCAAATGAAATTTAATGGCATGATAAACCATATTGAGATCAATGTATCAAATCTTTCTGATTCAAAAAAATTTTGGGGCCTTTTCCTAAGTAAGTTGGGTTACGAACTTTATCAGACCTGGAATAATGGTTTCAGCTACATTAAGGAAGGCACGTACATTGTCTTCGTACAAACTCGTGAGCCGTTTATTAAATTAAAATACCATAGATCAGGTACAGGTCTGAATCACATCGCTTTTCTGGTTGAGAGGAAAAAAGAGGTGGACAGTCTTCGAGAGGTAATCAAAAATTATGGATTAGTTGAACTTTACTCCAGCAGATACCCCTATGCTGGAGGAAATGATAATTATGCACTATTTTTTGAAGACCCTGATAGAATAAAAGTTGAGGTGACCTGTGAAATCTAAGGATAGCGAGTCCTACTTGCTAAGATAACAATATTACTGTATACTCAAATTTTCTCCATTGCATATCCACGAAAATTGTTAAAGCAATATTCTTTTCGCTTATTTCTCAAAGTATCCTAATCCGCGTAACTGATTTGATACCTATCCTTTGAGCCTTTACCCACATATGCAACAGCAACACTCAAGATTATAATAGATGGTTGATATGAAACTTTACTTACAATCTGTGGGATCGAGGTATTATTGTGAAGAGAACTCTCGTGAATTTTAACTTGGAGGGAATCGATTACTTTTGGAAGATTCTAGAGAAATTGGAATCAAACAAGACCCCGACAGAAGAAGAGCGGGACAATCTGTTCGCCACTACGGGATACAAGGCTCTTCTTATGCATGAATTTTCTAAGGACTTTTTCAAAGATAACTTTCGCAAAGCCTTTATGCCTTCAATGTCGACTGAACTGAAGGCAGCTCTAGAGTATAGACCGGATAGACCTTATTTAGAACATTATATCCGTGTATTAAAACTAAAGGACCTGATATCCAAGCACCTGGAAATCATGGATTATATCCGCGTTTCAGAGAAAGCGATTGAGGCAGCCAGGCAGTATCTTCCCTCCATAGCAATGTCAACGATAGTGGAAGTCCCAAGCGTGACCTTTATCATATTCATGAATGATGCTCGGGGCGGGTATGGTCCTGTGATCCTCGATGCGCTTGCATCGATGGAGTGGGGAGACATATCCCTCTTTTTGGGCCACGAATTCCACCACTTTTATAGGAACAGACTTCCATTTGCTCTCAATTTCATAGAATCCGATTCAGTCGAAGGTAGTTTGGTGAATGTACTTATTTCTGTTGAGAGCGAGGGTGTTGCTGACCTTATCAACATGAATCAACGAGATACGAGCGAGCCCTGGATACAAAAAAAGGAGAGATACGAACGTCAGGTTAAACTCGTGCCAGATAGTATCAGGTTTCTCGATGAATGGATTATTCGTAACAGTCAATCGCTTTCTGAGGTTGATAGAGAAGAATGCGAAGCAATCGCCTCTAACATAACTGATTCAGGGCACCAAATGGGGTATTATATGGCAAAAGCGATTCTTGAACATTTCCCACTAAGCAAATTGGTGGAGACAGTTGGGAATCCCTTTGCTTTTGTTAAGCTATATCAAGATGCGGCAACAAGAACCCCGGGTCTCCCCTGCTTATCAGGGCAATCATTGGACATTTTACTAAATCTGGAACCAAAGTATTCCAAGCAAAAGAATCGATTGTCGTGACATTACAGGATTTTTCTTGTGGTTCTCCGCTGATCGTTCCAGTTTTTAGCTAACTATCGGTTAAGAAATATATTCTGCGTGCTGAGTTCGTGTATTCAAATCAGCAGAACACAATAATATCCACATAATTGAATTTTTGGAACCCTGCCTGTCCTCTGAAGCCATAACATAAAGCGATTTCTGCCAACTTATGATTTATTCAATAGTTCCTATTAGAAATAGATTTCAATCCCTGCCGTAGCAATAAGAATCAATTCTTGCATGAATGTTATAATCAGAATTCTGATTTCATGTTATGAACGTATCGGTTTTATCAGATATGATTGAAACACTAAGATTTCATGGCGATTTGATCCACAGTTCACTAGAGTCCGTTGATTGCGAATTTCTCGAAGCAAGTCCGATAAAAAATGCAGGTACATTCGGCAAGCAATTCAGACACATACTGGATATAAGGAAGTGCTGCATTGATGCCTTGAAATTAGGTACCCTTGACTTTTATCGAAGCGATGTTGACCATACACTTGAAAGCAATAAGCAGGTACTTCTGGAAGAGTTGAAGAGTGTTTTAGTAGAGATCTGTAGAATCGTTTCAGCATACGACGCGCGAAAGGTTGAAGATAAGTGGATAGACTGTACTCCGTCGATAAAATATCTCGGTCAAAACCATAAGGGAATCAACCCTTTACAGGTAATAAGCCTCATTACTGAACATGAGGTTTTTCATGAGGGCGAATTGGCCTTATACTATAGAGCTGCAGGAATTAGGTTTCCTGAAAACTGGATAACTTGGGGGCTTGTTTGAAATTGCAATACCAAAATTAACAAAAATAGTTCCGCTATTTAAGGACTCTTACGAATTCACTATGCAGATTTTCAAATGCCTTGTCCTGAGTTAGCAGCATTTCGTTGTTAGCAATGCAAACCCCATAAATCATCAAATCATTATCGCTCATGACTTTTCCAATCGATATCAATCGGATGTAAGCATTTGCAGCCTCTCTCACAGCAACTTCACTTGACTGGTAAATAACTAGATTTTCAATTGGCTCTTCAAGATCCTTCCTGTTCTTATGTTTCAGTAACTCAAATTCATTAACAAATGTCATGCATAATTCGTTTGCTGGAAATGTGTCAATAACCAGGATCACGTCGCTCTTTCCTAACAGGTAATCTATAATTACATTTGTGTCAAGAACAACCATTCAATCACAACTTTTCAGTATTTTGCTCCCTGTCCCTTTCTATTTGTTTCTTAAGCCTTTCATAATCTTCCGATTTTGCCTTAAGTGAGCCAGCAAATTTCTTGAAGTCATTTTTCCGGTCATACTTATCCACCAATTTTAGTACAACATCGGAGAAAGAGGCCTCCTTGTCTTTGAGTTTTAACAAGGCTTCATATGCAGCGTTTGACAACGTAACGGGTTTTGTCATATAATATACACATATCATGTACGTATATGATTCTTTCTCAAATGTTCATAAAGCCTGCTGTTTCTTATGGGATAGAATATCCGAAGAACATTATTTGTTATCCACTTAATTAATGCGAAACCTACTTATCCTTTTCCCTTACAAATTCATCATTTAGAAAATTTTAAGTTCGGATCCTATTCAAGACTCTATGTCAGCATCCTCTCATTTGACATCCTTCTTACCACAACGATGAGCAGGGCGATAAATATTATAAAGAGGATAATAGAGAACAGTCCACCGATCAAGATAATGTCTAACGGATGGAAAATCCTGACTATAACTATCAAGAAAAACATGGGCGGGATAAAACCAATGACAGAACCAATCCCTCCTGGGGCATTCACTCCTGGGTATGTTTTGGACATGGACACCCATGTCAACATTGCAAGTATAGAAATCAGTGACGATACATATGCAACGGGAACAGAGAAAACAGCAATCAATTCAAATATGGTCACTGTTGTAGATGGTGCCATGAAATTTATTATTATAAAAATCGCTGTGATATCTGTTCCAAGAATTATTGATATCAAAGCTATTGTAACGATCGAGAATGACAGAAAAATATCCTGAATCTTGATCTTTCCGGTGGCAATTAAGTATTCATATACCCCATTTGAGCGATCAGTTGAAAATAGATACGTCACACCCATTCCTCCTATTGTAGCCATAAGAGGAATGATGGCAGGAATTGTTTGCCCCAGAATTGAAGCCCCTATCGGAGATTCTAAGATAGATTTAAAGGAAGACAGAAGAATTGCTGAAAAGATGATGGGCATGGCTATACCTATCAGCAGGTAAAAAATCCCATAAATAGAACGAAATGCTCTTGAAAGGTTGAAATTTACCAATATTTTAACTCCATTGGGAATGAATTTGTTCATAGCCTTAACCTCGTATAATATGATTAATACACTTATGAGCTGTCATCGAAGAATCTCCCCAGCGGGTTACTCAAATCCTTTACTTCGTAGATCATCGCGCCGGACGAGCTCAACTTACTGATGAGTTCAGCTGCTTCTGCTGGAGATTTAAGATTGAAAATGAAGTATTTGCCGTCTATTGTGTAGTCCGTCACCAAATTTTCTATTCCTTTGCCCCTGATACCGATCTTATAATTGTCAGTCTTCAGGCCGTTTATGTCTCCTGCGTATACAACCTTCCCTCCATTCAGGGCAATCACTTCTGTGCCAATGTCCATTGCTTCGTAAAGATTGTGCGAGGAATACATAACGATGGAATCACGCGTTTTCCTGATTATAAGCTCCCTTATTTCCGAAGAAACTTTCGGATCAAGGTTTGTCGTTGGTTCGTCCAGAATCATAAGAGATTTATCTCCTATCAGCGATTTTGCAAGGGAAACTCTTTTTTTCTGCCCTTGGCTTAAGCCCTGAATATTCTTATTCAGTAGTTCTCCAAGATTGAATTTCTCTATAATATTGCTAATCTCCTCACTGGAAACGCCTTCAACTTTTCCAAAGAATTTCATTGCGGTCCTCACGGTCAGTCCTGCCGGTATGGAATTCTTGTGGCTGAGATACGCAATCCTGACCGTGGATTGCACTTGAGGCACCCCGTCAAACATTATGGATCCAGTGAATGGTCTAAGCATACCAGTTATAGCCCTGAAAAGTGTTGTTTTTCCCGCCCCATTCTTGCCAAGAACAACATATATCCCTGGCAAATTAATGTTGAAACCTATATGATGGAGTACCTCAACACCATCATAGCCCGTAGAAAAGTCATCAACTGTAATATTCATAGCCACACCAAGATATCATAAATTATCACACCCTCTGTGTTTATTCTACCTTGTCCTCATCTGAAACATTGTACCTTTCACGCTTCCTGCAAGAAGGGCATTTCACTGAAAACGAATTTGGGCCGTATCTCATAACTATCCCAAGTTTCGATATGCCCACAAATTGGTTATAATCTAAATCAAAGTCATGTGAGCAGTTTGGACATTTGAGGTGATACATTGTCATTTCAAAATCACCTGCATATTTGCTCTCTGGTTTTCTGCATCGATTTCGTTCGATTTATTATTACACATATTATACTTGTTCTAGTTAATATAACACAACTACTTAACCATTACTAATAATGAAGAGCGGAATCCTTATCCAGCAATCAAAATACCGATCAATGCTTTCTCCGAATTTGACTGCAATCGATTTCTGCAAGTTTTATAATAGATAATGAGTGATAAAGGTAAAAGAAGAAATATGCCAGATCATGTTCTCAAAAACCGGAATTTCAGATTTCTCTGGATTGCAACTATTTCATCAGCAAGTGGATTAGCGATTTGGAACATGATAATAGAGTGGTTAATCTTCACAACCACCCAGACTGCATTGATGCTTACATTGCTGGGCGTTGTAGAATTTATCCCTATGTTAACCATTGGCATTTTTGCGGGTGCGGTTGTTGATAGATACAGCCGAAAACGACTGATTATACTATCTAATTTTGTACGTACTGGAGCTTTGGCCCTGCTCGCTTTTGCAATATTACTCATAGGTTTTAATTTGATTGCGATTTTTCTGGCTGTTCTCATTATTTCTGTATCCAGTTCATTCTTTGATCCAGCAGCGGCCGCATTGCTTCCTTCATTTGTGAAAAAGGAGAATCTGATGGAAGGAAATGGACTTCTGCAGTCAGGGCAAACCTTAGCAGGAATAATAGGTAACCCGTTGGGAGGCATTCTAATACTTGTGGTTGGAGTGGCATCAGGACTGATTTATGACTCCATAACATTCGCGATTGCCGCCATTGTAATGGGAATGCTGGTTATTCCAGTTTCTATTCAAGAGATGCGACAACCCGGAGAGGAAATAAGAAAAAAATTGATGGAAGAAGTAAGGGCTGGCTTTGGGTTCCTTCTGAGTAGAAAAGCATTGCTGACCATGACCATAACATCCATGATCCTGAATTTTTTCTCGTTTTACCAAATATATATAGTGATATACACCTTAGATATCCTGCACAGCGGATCTTTAGTATTCGGCCTGCTTGTTGGCAGTGCAGCCATTGGTTATACAGTGGGTGCTGCCCTAACCGGAAGGCTGCACTTTGAAAAGAGACCTGGCATTTGGGTTCCAATATTTTGGGCTTTTGGCGGGATTCCCCTGATTATCCTTATTTTCATACCAGTCACTCAGATATCTATAGTCAGCTTATTCTTTGAGGGATTTTTTGGTGGAATGGTAAATACTATATGGATCACGACCATTCAACGCGTTGTTCCTGATGAATATCTTGGTCGATATTTTGCAATTGAGGGAACAATCGGCTATTCAATGATTCCAGCTGGAATTCTGTTTGGAGGGGTTCTTATCACAGTTTATGGGATTTCATTTGCATTCATACTTGCCGGAGTGAGCATATTCATTATTGGATTAATTATGCTGACAAACAGGAATATTCGTATTTGGGGCAGAAATTAATCAAATTTGCATCTTTTGGATTTCAAGACCTTATAACGTATGAATCCTTCAATGTTATAGAAATTCCCGTATTGATCTTCCTCATCCTTGCAGGAAGCTACCGATGGGATTTCAATTGATATCTTTCCAAGTTAAAATCAAGGAGTCAGAAATACGTGTCTTCGTTATACGGGTAGTTATTTGGTCATTATTCATAATGCATTCCAGCGGAACAATGACTATTCGGTTGGAAAAAATGTTTGCAATTACCTCTTTCGCACAAATTAGACCTTGCAATTATCAACTATGAGGAGAATGTACGATTGCTGAGAGATGATTAAGTTAGCTAAGGGAAATTCAGAAGTAATTAGCGAAACTAATAATATCCCATAATATGATACACGAGAATGTCAACGATAGACTCAAAGGCCTGGTACCTTCCAGTTCTTTTTGGGGGAATGTCGATCTTGTTTGCTTGGTTTACAATTTTACTTGCAATTTATCTCAATCCCTGGTTTCATGTAAACGTAAACGCTTTAAGTGACCTTGGAGGAAAGGCGATAAATTCAAGCGGTCATCCTTCTCCCAATTATCCATTTGTATATAATGGAGGACTTATGATTACAGGGCTCTTGATAGGACTCTTTTCATTGGCAGCCATAGAGAAGTCCGTGAGCCGAACTGAGATTATTGGATTCTCCTTTCTAATCCTCACAGGTTTCTTTCTTGCTCTTGTTGGTGTTTTTCATGAGGGGACATATCCACATGTCTTTCTGGCTGAGTGGTTCTTTCTCCTGGGCAAAATTTCTTTTCTGATTATCGGTATCTCGTTAATATTACAGAAATTTCGTATTTCGGGAGTTATAATGTTTATTTTCAATATCATAGCATGGATTGTTGAAGCCTTAATCAAATTTAGATCAGTGGCAGAAAATGAAATTTATGGTGTTCTGGTTCTTGACGTGCTCATTATAATTTATATCCTGCATTTTGTATCTCAAAGGGATAAATCGAATTCTAACAAAAGTTTTGAACAATAATTAATTCACTGCGGTTTCCTCTGCGTCATTCCTATGAACCAGATTTGCCAGTTCAAGAATGCCTCGTGCATTTAGGCGAAAAGAGATGTCATTGTAAAATTAGAAACAGGTGTCCTAAAGCCGGGATTATTAATTTCACAGCTAACAGTATGACTGCAAAGACTGTGGACATACCAATATTTCATACGGATCATTAGATGCGTCCCCTAGGCCGGAGATAAATAGTTCACAAGTTAGAATATGCTTGGTGGTTGAAATCAAAGCGCACTCAACAAGCATACATATATGCACGAATGATCACTAATCTATATTGATAAGTGCGGTGAGTGTGCGGTGAAATTGTATGAACTAGGTGAAAGAGGCTTGATTCAAAGGTCTCTATCTAACTTAATGATCAAGCAGGATATCGACGATTGCGCTTTAATTTCTAGAGGAAAATATTTTGAACTCATAACAACTGATTCCATTAATCAACAAACGCATATTCCGGTTGGTGCATCACCCGAAAATATTGGGCGATTTTTTGGTGCGGTTAATCTGAGTGATATTGCAGCAATGGGAGGAATTCCGGAATATTTCATGGCTGCCTTTAATATCCCTTCATCTTTGGATATAGATTTTATTGACAAGTTTGAATCCGGGCTAAATGAAATCCTTCAGAGATACCGTGTTGAATACCTGGGAGGGGATTCAAAGGAGAATTCAACAATATCTTTTACAGGGATTTGCATTGGCAAGGCCCTAAAGACCAATACCTTGCGGAGATCAAATATTAAGAAGGGGCAGATTGTTTGCGTAACCAACGCCCTTGGAAAAAAAATCTCAGCATACATTGCCTATAAGAATGGCATTAGAACAAAAGAAAATGCAAACGAGATCATGTCAATAGAACCAAGAATCAAGGAAGGGGAGATTATTTCCAAAAATGGAGGCAGATTCATGATGGATCTCTCTGACGGATTGGGTTCCTCTATCCTTCAAATGAAGAAAAATTACGGTCTGGGATTCAGAATTGTTAGAGACCAGGTTCCAATACATAACCATCTGTTCCATGTTTGCCAGATTTCCGGCATAGATCCGTATAATGCCATTTTGGATTATGGCGGAGACTATGAGCTGCTCTTTTCCATTGATAATGAAGGATCAGAGGAAACAGCAGCTAAATTAAGATCCATGGGGATTAATTTTTCAATGATTGGTGACGTGTGGGAAGGAGAGAATATACTGTTCGATGGTGAAAGATGGAACCCTGTCAACAGCATAGGATATGAACATTTCAGGACGATTGACTAATTTTCCAATTTCCCTTCCTTGAACATTTTCGGGTGAATTGCCTGAAAAAGAATCTGACCACCTTCATACTTGGCAAAAATTTAGGGAAATTTCTTTGATAAATGTTTATATAAGAGATTACTATATAATAATATGACAAGTTACCAGTTTAAATGCAAGGATATAGGAATGGATTGCGATTTCCAGGCATCGGCGAAGACCAAGGAAGAACTCATGCCTAAAATAGGAACACATGCAAAGAACGCACATAAAATAGAAACGATAGATGAGGCTTTGCAGACCAAGGTAAACAACGCAATAAAGAAAAGAATGTTTTTTTAATTACCCTTTTTTTTATCTATTTA
>JAKAUD010000206.1 GCA_021827885.1 Thermoplasmata archaeon
TCCCCTATTTCTGCGACTATTCCAAGGGCGGTGTAATAGTGTATGCCGGGTATGGTCATGAGCAGCCTGGCATCATCCCTGTCCTTTGCTATGAGAGCCAGCTGCGACTGAAGCTGCTCCTCCATGCCCACGAGAGACTTGACCTGCTGAAGGCAGAGAAACATGTTGTGCTTCTCGTGACTGGATAAGGGCAGTGCATTGAGCCTTCTCAGTCCCTTGACACCAAACCAGCCCGAAATGCCTGTCATCTCCGTGTCCAGGAACCTCCTGGACACGAGTGCGTGTATCTGGTTCTTCACAAGCGACAGTTTGTGGACTGTCCCTTCTCTGCCTCGCTATGCGCCACAGCATTTCAATGTCAGGCGGCGGAACATAACATTCCGGCAGGAATCCAGTCCTGTACAGATGTGCCAGTGTTTCCGCATCTCTCTTGTCAGTCTTCACCTGAGCCTTCGCACCCATTGCCACCATGTTCGGTGCAGCCATGTGCGGCTCCCTTCCTTCTGCAATGAGAAAGGAGGCAACCGCCTTCCCCATTGTGCCTGCCTCGAGCACAACAGGCATGTTTCCATATTGTTTCAGCTCATTCACAATCCCTTCCCTTGTTGTAGGGAATCTCCAAGTTCCCGCATCACTGCCTACGTAGGAGGCGGTGATGGTCCTCTTGTGCACATCGAGTGCAACACATTCTGGAACCATTTCATCACTTCCTGAAACCGGCCCGGGTCTCGACATACTCCCGTACGTCCTTGACGGACAGATGGACCCGTCGTTGGGGCAGCCATACTTTTTGACGCGCATATTGCGCAAGTGATTCAACGGCCGCCCAGGCTCGGTTCTTGGAACCCCCGAGGAGGTTCCTGAGTAAAGGAGGTTTTCACGTCTACTTTGCCGGGTAAAGAATTGATGGTTCCACCTCCTTACCATGCCCTCTCATCCATTTTCTGTAGTACTCGTTCGGTGTCATGTGCCAGAGTGCCGAATGTAGTCTGACGTTATTGTAGTCGCAGAATGCCTTCTCTATGCATTCAGCGGCTTCCTCAAAGCTGTTGAACTCCATCGGCCAGATGTACTCTGTCTTCAGCGTGCTGTGAAACGACTCAATGTGCCCGTCCTGTTCAGGTGTGCTCACCTGGATGAACTCCTGTCTTATGCCCAGTGCTTTGACGGAATCCATGAACTCGTCGGATGTGAACTGCGAGCCGTTGTCTGAACGCAGCATCAGCTGCGTTGTGTCCCTGCCGTCAACGGCATTCACCAGACTGTCAATTGCATTGCGCCTTCTCATGTTCCTGGAGAAGGTATACGCAAGCCACTGCCTCGTGAAGACGTCCAGGTGGTTGAACAGGTAACCCCATCTGTCGGTGCCGCACCATATGTATGTGATGTCTGTTTCCCACAGCTGGTCAGGAGCTGTGGGTACGAACACCGGCTTTGCAGTGTTGGCTGCGGCTCTTTCTCTCTTCCTGGCAGGCAGCGTCCAGTCCATTGCCCTCATGATGCGCTGTACAGCCTTCCTGTTCAGCCTGGTGCCGTTGCGGCGTATTGACGCCGCAACTCTCCTGGAACCGTAGAATGGCCTGTCCTCCACCACTTTCCTGACAAGCTCGATGCTTTCAGGATTGAGTGGTCTGGCATTCTTTTCCGGTCTGTAGTACAAGGCATGTGTCGACAGGCCTGCAAGCCGGCAGGCCGCTCTCATCGAATGCTGTGGTCTGAGCAATGTCACTACCTCCCTCCTCTCCTCAGGAGTAGTGTTTTTTTAAATGCCTCGTTGGCGTGTGTCAGTTCTGCAACGAGCAGCTTGTACTCCTCAATCTCTTTGAGCAGCTGCTCATCAGGGTTCTCCTGTTCCTCGAACACATTCTTTCCGTTCTCGATGAACTCGTCTCTCCACCTGCAGAACAGCTGAGGGGACAGCTGATGCTTCCTGCATATGTCGGCGACGGACTTCCTTTCCGTGAAGTACTCCATTGCGATTGCAAACTTCTGATCAGGAGTCCATTTCCTGTACATCTTCTTCCCCTCCTTCTCCTTGCCTGATCGTTCCTTCGCCATCATTCACACTAGCTTTTATCTTTATTCCTTCTGTTCTATAATTTATCTTTGCTAGTGATTCAACTTCTGAAGGGTCCTCGCCAATTTCACCAGCATTCTGAAATAAGTGAAAGAAAAGAATCAATACTAGGGATAAATATGAGAGAATTATATGCAAGTAGGGTAAAAGATTTTGAAACAATTGATACGAAATTTAGCAGTAAGGTTACATCTAATGTAATAGAACTTTCAAAGGATAATCTGGAAAAAAATTATTTAACTATGAATCTATCAATAATATCTTATTCGAAGCCGAGACGATTTACGATAGACTTGCTTCATCAGCGAATATTTTATGGGCTTTATATGGTATTATGATGGCAATAATTGGGGAAGAATCTATGAAATAGGTTTGCGATTATGAACAATGATAGTGGTAAAATAGAAAGATTAGATAATTGGGAGAAACTAAAGATTAGGGAAGCTTGTTCTCAGATTTTTAGTGGGGGAACTCCAAATACCAACAAAAAAGAATATTGGAATGGTCCTTTTCCTTGGCTTTCGTCTGGAGAAACACGTAACAGATTCATTAGAAAGACAAATAATTCCATAACCGAATTAGGTGTTGAAAATTCCAGTACTAGGCTCGCCAAAGCCGGAAGTTCTGTTATTGCCTCAGCAGGGCAAGGTCACACTAGAGGTCAGGTTTCATACCTTTTGATTGATACTTATATTAATCAATCTCTCATAGCTCTTTTTCCGAAGGAAAGAAAGTTGGATTCAAAATTTCTTTTTTACATTTTAAACATGAAATATGAAAGACTTCGACAAATTTCTGATGATCATAGTATAAGAGGAAGTTTAACAACAAAAGTAATAGGTGAAGAAATTATTGAACTTCCTTCAATCCAAGAGCAGAGAGACATAGCCAAAATCCTCTCCGATCTCGATGCGAAAATAGAACTCAACCAGAAGATGAGCAAAACCCTCGAAGCCATTGCACAGGCAATATTCAAGCACTGGTTCATTGACTTTGAATTCCCGAATGAAGAGGGGAAGCCATACAAATCAAGCGGAGGAGAGATGGTTGATTCTGAACTGGGGGAGATACCTAAAGATTGGGCTCTTAAAAAATTAGATGAGATAGCAAATTTCCTGAATGGATTGCCTTTACAAAAGTATCCAGCGTCTACAGAAGATGATTACCTACCAGTCATAAAAATAAAAGAAATGAACTCTGGAATATCTGCTTCTTCGGACAAAGCAAGTCGCGATATACCTCCAGAGTATGTTGTTGAAAATGGGGATGTTCTATTCGCATGGTCTGGAAGCCTTGGAGTAATTATTTGGTGCAACGGAAAAGGGGCTCTCAATCAACACATCTTCAAAGTAAGTTCCAAAGAATATCCAAAATGGTTTTACTATCAATGGCTCTTACATTATCTCCCAGATTTCATAGAAATTGCGAGAGATAAGGCGACTACTATGGGTCACATTCAAAGACACCACCTATCTGAATCATTAGTTGCCGTTCCTCACTCAAATACACTTGAAATTATGGATAAAATTTTAAGCCCTATAATTGATAGAATTATCAATTTGAGGATTGAAAGCAGGACTTTGACAGAGGTAAGAGATTTGTTACTACCCCACCTCATTTCAGGTAAAATCAGGGTGCGATTGGAGGAATAAATGTCCAACGGGATGACAGAATCTGATGTTGAAGACCTTTTTTTAAAAATTCTTTCTGAAATAGGCTATTCCGTAAAATATGGCCCAGATATTTCACCTGGTGGAAATGAGCAGGAAAGGGAATACTCTGAGCCTATTCTACCTGAAAGACTGAGAGAAAGTCTTCAGCTGATCAATCCAGAAATTCCAAGTGAGGCAGTTGAAGAAGCCATAAGGAAAATAAGAAAGAATGAAAGCCAGGATATAGTATCAAACAACCATGATTTCCACAACCTTCTGGTCAACGGCATTGATGTACAATACAGGAGAAACGACGGGTCAATAAAGCATGACAAGGTCTTCTTATTTGATTTCAACCATATGGAAAATAATGAATTCTTAGCAGTGAACCAGTTCACCATTGTTGAGGACAAGCACGAGAGGAGACCTGACATAGTCCTGTTTGTGAATGGCATTCCAGTTGTTCTCATAGAACTGAAGAATCCTGAGGACGAGAATGCCACCATATGGTCCGCATACAGGCAGATCCAGACCTATCTGAGTGAGATACCCTCAATATTCAGGTTCAATGAATTGTGCATAATCAGTGACGGCATTGATACAAGATATGGCACCATAACATCACCAAGGGAAAGGTACTCCCATTGGAAAACAGTGAACTATGAGAGACAGAAGGATCTGACACAGCTTGAAACACTCATAAGGGGATTGCTTTCTCCCTCCACACTCCTGGATGTTATAAGAAACTTCATTGTTTATGAGATTGATAAATCAAACGGTGCTGTAAAGATATCAAAGAAGGTGGCTGCATACCAGCAGTACAATGCTACAAATAAAGCGATATTGTCAACAGTAAGGGCCATGGATTCCGATCATAAGGGAGGCATAGTATGGCACACGCAGGGATCAGGAAAGAGCCTAACAATGGTCTTCTACACCGGGAAACTTGTATTGGAGCCTAAAATGGAGAATCCCACCATAATCGTTATCACAGACAGAAACGATCTTGATGATCAGCTCTTCGGCACATTCGCAAGATGCCAGGAGTTATTGAGACAGGAACCTAAACAGGCAGATTCCCGTGATTCTTTAAAGTCACTGATAAATGTTGCATCAGGCGGCATTGTTTTTACCACAATACAGAAGTTCCTTCCTGAAGAGGGGAATGACTTCCCACTGTTATCGGAAAGAAAGAACATTGTTGTGATTGCGGATGAGGCTCACAGGAGTCAGTATGGTTTCAGGGCCGACATATCCAAGAAGGATGCAGATATCAAATACGGATATGCAAAATATCTGAGGGATGCGGTCCCAAATGCAACATTCATAGGATTCACAGGTACACCCATTGAAAAGGAGGACCGATCAACACCACAGGTCTTCGGCAAATACATTGACGTTTATGATGTGCAGCAGGCTGTTGAGGACGGATCCACTGTCCGGATATATTATGAAAGCAGGTTAGCCAAGATAGATCTGAAACCGGAGGAGAGACCGTATATAGATGAGGAATTTGAAGAGGTAACAGAAGGAGAGGAGATATCCACAAGGGAGAAACTCAAGAGCAAGTGGGCAAGGGTCGAGGCTGTTGTCGGAAGCGAAAACAGGATCAGGACCATAGCCAGAGACATAGTGGAACACTGGGAATCCCGTTCTTCAGTGCTTGAGGGCAAAGCAATGATCGTCACAATGAGCAGGAGGATTGCCATTGAACTCCACAATGAGATCGTGAAGCTCAGGCCAGAATGGTATGATCCAGATGACGACAAAGGAAAGATAAAGGTCATAATGACCGGTTCTGCAGCAGATGGACCGGAATGGCAGGAACATATCCGCAATAAGCAGAGGAGGCAGCACCTTGCAGAGAGGATGAAGGATCCGAATGATCCCCTCAATGTTGTTATTGTGAGGGACATGTGGCTCACAGGATTCGATGCCCCAAGCCTCCACACCATGTATATTGATAAGCCTATGCAGGGTCACACCCTAATGCAGGCAATAGCAAGGGTGAACAGGGTATTCAGGGATAAACCAGGCGGTCTGGTTGTCGACTATCTAGGCTTTGCCTTTGAGCTTAAGAAAGCCTTATCGCAATACACTGAAGGTGATCGAAGGGAAACAGGCATACCCATGGATCAGGCCATAGCCATCATGGAGGAGAAATACGATATCGTCACATCAATGTTCAACGGTTTAGATTACAGATCATTCTTCACGGATGATACAAAGCAGCGTATATCAATAATTGAGAGGGCAATGGATCATATCCTTTCCCAGGATGACGGCAAAGCGAGGTACATCGGGAACGTAACAGAACTAACAAAGGCATTTGCACTTGTTATTCCCGATCCTTCCGCCCTGAAGATCAGGGATGATGTTGGTTTCTTCCAGGCTGTAAGATCAGCACTGATAAAGAACACGGAATCAAGAAGAGTGGATTCAGGTGAATCAGAAACAGCAATAAAGCAGATACTCTCTAAAGCTCTCGTTTCTGATCGTGTCATAGACATATTCGCCGCCGCAGGCCTGAACAAGCCCGACATATCAATACTGTCAGATGAGTTCCTTGCTGAAGTCAAAGACATGCCGCAGAGAAATCTTGCATTCGAGATGCTGAAGAAACTCCTGAATGATCAGATAAGGATGAGGCTCAGGAGGAACATTGTTCAGCAGAGATCGTTTCTTGATCTGTTGGAGAAGGCCATAAGGTCCTATAACAACAAGAGCATCGAAACCGCAGAGATTATTCAGGAGCTTATAGATCTAGCAAAGAAGCTCCGGGAGGAGCAGAAAAGGGGAAAGGATCTTGGCCTCAGTGAGGACGAAATCGCATTCTACGATGCTCTCGCAGATAACGAGAGTGCAAGACAAGTTCTTGGCGATGAAACTCTCCGGAAAATTGCAAGGGAACTTGTGGTCACGGTAAAGAAGAACATCACCATCGATTGGTCTGTCCGAGAGAGTGTCCAGGCAAAACTCAGGGTTATTGTAAAGAAGATCCTTAGGAAGTATGGGTACCCGCCGGACAAGCAGGAGAAAGCTACCATCACCGTCTTGGAGCAGGCAAAGTTATTAGGGTATGAGTGGGTCAGTTAGATCTAAGTCTTTAACCCCTTTAGTAACATGTTGTAAGGTAAAATATGAATGAGTATTACAAATCTTTACTTAGTAACAAGGAGAAAATGCGGAATTCATTCAGTTGGATCTCGGATGAACAATTTGATTTTGTAAAACAAAATTTTCACGATCTTGAATGTGATCTAAAAGCTTTCATAAGTTATTCAAACAAAGATAAGGAAATTGCTGCGATGATTAAAAGTGCTCTTTCAAATTTGGGTATAAGTTCATTTTTGGCACATGAAGATATATCGCCTAGCCAAGATTGGCAGGGCGAAATAATTAATCAGCTGAATACTTGTAATATTTTTGTTCCACTCATAAATGAAAACTTCAAAGAATCCGAATGGACATCTCAAGAAGCAGGGGCTGCGTTTATCAGGGCTATGCATATTGTTCCGGTATCAGTCCATTTGCCCAATCAACCTTTTATCGACCCCTATGGGTTTATATCAAAGTTCCAGGCTCTGAAATTGACGATTGATCCTGATATTTTAAGTACTTTCCCTGGTAGAATCGTATCGGACATCCAACATAAGATTGCCCAAGCTTTGAAATTAAAAAGTACTATTATCGAAAAAGTCAGAAACTGCTTCGTCAACTCTCTGGTTAACAGCATTTCTTTTGCAGACGCAAATAGTAAAGCAGAATCGATCAGTCAGCTTGCTCCTTTCGGGAAACAAAGGTTAAGAATGATAGTATTTGCATATACCTTCAATGATCAAATTAGGAATGCAAACAGGGCCTCGGGATTGATAGAAAAATTAGTTAAAGATAACATAACAGAATTAGATGATATTGCAAGATCTATTTTTGAAGGTGATAAGCCATGATGGCTTTTAGTGATAGTCTGTACTATTTACTTCTATATTCGTTCACGACCTTACAGAAACCTATATCTCATTCCGAAAATTTGGACACATGCTGTTATCGCAATAGAATTTTGAATGCTCCAAATTCTTCTCATAGTCGATTTTTTCTCGGACTATACAATCTACATTCCTGTGTACTGTTCCGGCCCTTAAATGCATAGACAACATTGACCTATAAGCAAGTACAGGAAACAGCATACACAGTGGGTGGTACGGAGGGAGTACTGTGACTGCAAGAACAAGGAGGAGATGGCTGCCTGAGGAGAAGATGGCAGTCATAAAGGAAGTGCAGGAGAAGGGATCGGTTGCTGAAACATGCAGGAAGTACTTTATTGACCCTGCAATGTACTACCGCTGGAAGGAATCATACGATCCATTCGGAATAGACGAATAGACGGACTGAAGGCATATGCCAGGAGGATGGAGCCCGGCATGAGGAAGCTCATCAGGGAGAATGCAAGGCTCAAGAAGCTCCTTGCAGAGAAGGAGCTGGCCAATGAGATGCTGAGCGAAGCTTTAGAAGACAGAGGATGGAAAGGAAATGACAGTCATTGCCGCCGATTACATCGGCAGAGGCGTCAATGCCTCTGAAGCATCGAGGATGCTTCACATCCATCGATGCTCCATTTACAGGCGACCAGCCTGGCCGCTGTTGCCGAGGGGCAGGAAACCATCTTCCATGACAGTCAGGACAGGCACAGGTGAGACTGCCCCGTCGGCAACACTGAAGTTGCTTCTGAGATGGAGCATCTGCTTTCCAGGGAGTTTGTATGCTACGGTTACAGGAAGGTGACGAAACACCTGCAGCACACCGGCTTTTCAATCAACAGGAAGAAGGTGTTCAGGCTGATGTCCGAACACTCACTGCTCAACCACACTTACAACAAACGCAGCCCTGTAAGGAGGGTAGTGGAATCAAAGATCGTTGTCTCCGCTCCCAATGAGGTCTGGGAGATGGATATCGAGTATGTCTGGATCGCAGGTGATGCAGGGAATGTATTCCTGCTGGCAATCATCGACTGTTTCACAAGAGAGGTAGTGGCACACTACCTCGGGCATCACTGCAACGGCGGTGATGTCAGGGAAACGCTGTTGAGCGCTTTCCACAGGAGAGGAATAGGTGAGATAGATGCAGTCCGAATAAGGAACGACAACGGCACCCAGCTCATCTGCAGGAG
This sequence comes from Thermoplasmata archaeon, assembly GCA_021827885.1. Next base: position 8,897 of record JAKAUD010000206.1, read on the forward strand.
GGTTGAGGAGATGCTGGCATTCATGAACATTGCACATGAGCGAATCCATCCCGCCACTCCAAGAGAGGATGCACACATAGAGTCGTTCAACTCTATACTGGAGAAGGAGTTAATGAGGAGGTTCGAGTTCGACAGTTTCACACATGCCGAACAGACAATCTCCAGGTTCATCAATTTCTACAACAGCGAGAGACTGCATTCAGGAGTTGGTTACTACGCGCCAGGACAGGCCTGCCTGAAATGGAAGGAAATATCAATGGAGGAGGTATTCAATGAATAAGCGGATCTTGTCTCACAATAAGGGGTCAAACCACAAAGGAGACGTCATAACCAGAACAGTGATTGGTTTGTTGAGTAATCATTTACCTAGAGATTATACAATTGCCGAACCGAATGGATATATCGATGGATGCCCCGTAGAATTTGATATCCTGATTTTGAGGAAGAATTCAGTCCCGGTCCTGCCATACTCGAACGTCCACGAACGGGAAGACGGAAAGTCAATCATAGAGTGCAAGAAACAAGGATTCTTCTACAAGAAGAGTTTGTCCCAAACCAAGATAGTAGAGAACTTTAAGAATCTCGAACGCGCTGGCTTGCCATATAAATACATCACCATTAGGGAAAGCAGGAGAATAATAGAAGCCACACGCTCCGTTTTGCCAGAAGATAAATCGTTCTTCTTGGGGATTTCTGCTGAAAAGTGGATAAATGGTGAGTGGGAAAGATTCGTTAAGAGTGTGATGGCATACTTAAATTGCAAACAAAAGTGAATCTATGCGTTGAGATCTGAGGGTCTTCTATGCCACCTTGAAAGGAGAATGAAAAACTGTTGGACGCCAACCTGATTTTGTCATCAACACTTGGTTGTTTTAAAAGAGTGATTCGATGTAATCATCAACTCTATAAGGTTAATTACGCATCTTCCACTATCGTGACACCCCAGACGCCCTCTCCTAAAGAGATAGAAGACTTGGTTGACTCCTATGTCGATTGCTGGGCTACTGGCAAGAGCGGTTTCAATATTCCAGGCATGGCAGGAATTGAGAATCCCCGAATCATACACACTAACAATCTCGGGCCCTGCGAAGCTCAGTTCCTTGTGTTTGCCACTCAGCAGGATGGGAAATGGATATGGAGATATCAAATCCACACGTTTCCTTACTCTTTAGTGACCTATCTGCCTATAATTCTCACCAGATCATTCAAAGCTCAAGCGATAAATTTCGATCATAGAGTCTTTTGGTCATGGATCGCTCAAATCTTTCTCGACCCAAGAAATCAAAACACGGCACAAGAGCGCGAATTGATAGGAGCGATAAAGCTTCTAATGAGATTGAACTTTGCCACACTAAAGCAACCGCCGTTGAGTGATGAATTCTCGAAGCTGAACCGGGTAATTGATGCAGTTGTGGACTATCACGTGATTGAAATTGTCAGCAACTCTCTGATGTTGGCCACTGTTTTGTCGTATCCTGTTTTGGAGGGCCTTCTCAAGTCAAAGTGCAGCGCATATGTCGACATGGATGGTAATGTGACTTCAACCTTTACGTTAAGCTTTAGAAGCAACCCATTTCAAGTAGGTGAAAAAGTAAGCAGCTTAAAAACACTGTTGACACTTTTCGAGGAAAAGGTTGCGGGAGCAACCACCACATCGCTTCTGAACAGATTCAAGTCAGAAGTAGAGAGAATCTTCAACCCAATCGCCAGTGTATATGACTTGATATACAACTGGCGAAACAACACGTTACATGGTAGTAACATGAGACAGTCCACATTCGGGGTAGTGATGAATCTAATCTGCTTACTTCTGCTCGATACTGCTGTGACCACTTATCAAGCATTGGCGAGCTCGTTTTCCAATAGACCACAAATGCCTGGCTATTCAGATCCTTGGCGGTTCTATCCACCTGCCCTTTTCTAGATTTCGCGGAACGATATAGCCCAAACCGCTCATAAAGATGTCATATGTACATTTGACCCTACATTAGATATGCTCAATCGGGCGACTGTATTTTGCTCGCAACTTACTTAAGATTTCAACCAGCCATGCACTTTCCGGACTCAAGGCTATGGGTTTAGACCAAGAGTTTCCCATTTGTTCTTTTGAGCCAGTATTTCAGAAGCGTAGTGTGCATACTTTCCGGTGAGATATAATGCTCTGTGAGTGCTGTTGGGATCATGAGGGCGTCCCTTTCTACCCGGCAATCCCAGCCACCTTTTGAAGTCCTCCTCTATGATGCGATCTAAGTCAGTTGTTTTGAATATGTAATAGTCGGGCTGGGATTGGGGTTCCTTTAGATCCACCAATATGGTGTAATCCTCCTCGCCCACCTCATGAAACACTTTACCGTCCTTCTTTGCTACCCATTGCCAAGCCGTTGAAGTGCCGGACTTAGTCTTCGCTCTTATCCTAACTGTTTTGGTTTGATTCGTGGCCAAAATATCTAGGTGAGGGGCGTTACGTGGGACCAATCCTGCTGTAATTCCATTTCTCAACAATTCGCCAACTATGAAATACTCACCAGCATTTCCAACCAATCCTCCTTTGCCTTCCTTGACAATCCCCATACGCATGTGATTTACTACGGTCTATTAAAATCCGATCATTACTACAAGAGATGAATGGACTCTCAACTATTGCACCGAACCGATTCCACTAAGGGGACAATGTACCGATTCTGCTGTAATTTCCTGATCCTGTACCTTCACCCTGCTCACCTCAACTCTCTTCCAGACTAAGATATTTTTTCCCTGTCAGCCACTCCTCATTTATGTCCATCAGTATGGACACAGCCAGTCGCAGCAGCGACTGCTCACCTGGAAAGGCACCGACTTTCCTTGTCCTCCTCTTCAACACCAGATTTATGCGTTCGAGCATGTTTGTTGTTCGCGATAGCCTCCAGCACTGCCTTGGAAAGCTAGGCTCCCTGACATACATAACATGACGGCGTCGGCCGCAGCGGATGACAGCTGCGGCCACATCGGACGCAACATGGTGTTTATGGAGAAACGGCTTGTAAGAAGGGAATAAAGATCACGGAAGGGCAAATCTGTACGACTCACATTAGACGGAAATCAATATATAGTTTTAAGAATATTTATAAGTGAAAATATGTCACACGAAAGGATAATAGAGGAGACCAAGGCGGAAAGATTCAAGAGGGTTGCAAATAGGCGCGCAGTCTCTATCAATAAAGATCTTGATAAGTTGCATAAGGATATTTCATTGCTAGGAAATTGTTCTGACCGTAGGAAGTACGAGTTTAATGATAGCGAGATTCTTTCGCTTTTTTCTCTAATTGACAAGAAATTTAATGATGCTTCTAAATTACTGAAAAAGACAAGGAAGAGTTTCCGTGTGCGTAAATAGGCGAAATTGGGGTCTAGCACATAAACTCATGATCTAGCACCCTTTGCCAGCAGACTGACATTGTGGCATATCTCCCTTGCAGGCACTTCGTTTCTCCTGCTCACTGGTTTCCTGCACCTGAGCCTCTCACCGAATATCACTTTCTCCATGTAGTAACGTGTTTCAGCCATGCTGCGCCTGTGGTACCTGCTACGGAACCTGTTCACGAATTTCATTGAGTAGTATGTCATGCTGTCAAATGCAT
>JAKAUD010000198.1 GCA_021827885.1 Thermoplasmata archaeon
AAGTATTATTTGAAAACGCTTCATTAGAGCCGACAAGTATATCACGTTTTAAACTTGCTTCTTGGAGACTTCTTGAGGAAAGGGAGAGGCAAATTCCGTCAGGGAAACAACATTTTGTCATTACGACTTCGTACCCCGGATTAAGTTTCCCAATGCGTAAAAACAATACAAACAAATTTATTTTTTTAGGAACGAAAAAAAACCTCAAAAAGATGGAACAGATACTGAGAAATAGAATTAATGAATTTTATTCTATGCCATTATATATTTTGTCGGATGAGGGACAAGCTCCAAAGATTTTAAAAGCCGCTATGAGCACTATGAAACAGATAAATGAAGAACAAATTTATGAATTACTAGAAGATGTTGTGATCGAAGATCAAAGTGCAGCACTGTCGAATGGTAATACCCAAGAATATATAGGTTCTACCCGATACAGCAGAATCAGAGCAGGGGAGGAGGCTATTCTTCTCATTGATCTTAATGGGAGAGGAATGTTGATCCCTACCGATGCAAGCGTATCAGTCAAAAATGGTGAACTTCTATCAGAAAAAAACATTGGCGACATTAACTCGAAAGATTATGCTAAAGAACTCGATGGAAATGAAATTCTTTTAGATGTGTTGGGTTTTCACAGATCTTTTAGATCTATGTTTATAGTTTATATGCTTAGATACGCGAATAATGTGACTTTTCGCAAATGGGGATGTGAGTGGAAAGGATTTGAAAAACTCCTATATAGTTCGCAGAGGTGGATACTAGTACTAAGAGAGGCGGTCGAGAAGTATTCCAACTTAAATGAAATAAAATACTTTGATGCCGCAAATATCGTTGCGAATTATCTCGCAGCGTTGCATCTGAACGCAAGAAATCCAGTTTATATAAAGAGATGGTGGTCAGATTTCGAAACGCTGATAATTGGTGATGAGGAATTTTATATATATAGCATAGAGCATACAAAAAGTATCAAGGATGTTAGAAAGATCTTTGAAGAAATAAATAGGCTACTTCCCGACATGAATCTATCCATAGAGGAAGGAGAGAGGAGCTACATAGCATCAATATTTATGCAAGATTTCCGAAGATCAATTCTAAGCGGGAAGAACCTTGACCCCAGACTCCTACACATTCATAAAGCCGTCAGCAAGGACATTGGAGAAGTAGTGAAACATTCGCAATTTTTCAAAGTGTCTAATGTTGCCAAGGTGAAGATAACTGAAGATGTTGACCAATTTAGAGTATTGATGGACTATAGTAGATATGTCTACTAAGAATAGTGAACATGTTGTTAAATCCACATCCAGCTTAAGATTTTATTGTAATGACTTAGCGAGGTGTTTTCATAGAATAAATTAAGTTGTGTAATGTATAGGAGCACTCCCCCTATGGCATTTCTTTGGCCTCATCCGTACATACCTGAATTCCGTATCGTGATGGTAAAAGCAGGGAGTTCAGGATGAAAGATTCGGGCTAAACAGCAGACGCGTGGAATCGACAGGAATTTTAGATCGCTGTTGCAAACCCTTTACTTAACAGTGATAATTGAATCAATGAAAAGTGTCAAATTTTGATTCAGATTCAGCCAATAGAAGGAGAGGTAACAGAGGAGAGAATCAGTTAGGTATCCTTATACGGGCAAACGAAAGAGATGTGAAAAAGGCGAGCAGGAGAGAAAATTTCTTACTGGATAAAGCGCGGGGAGAGGGATTCGAACCCTCGCTCTCTACTGAGAAATAGCTTAGCAGGCTACCGCCGTACCGCTGGGCCATCCCCGCCTATGATGGAAAACGTTCCTGAAGATCGTTTGCTATTTGTTCGAGGACTTCTTCAAAATCATCATTTTCCAGCGTCACAACGTCTCCTGTTGGAAGTATAATCCTAGCTAAATATGTTTCCCCTTCCTTTGAAATCTCAACTTCTGCAAGTCTCTCTGACATGTTATCATCGGTAAATTTCAGCACGTATATTATACTTATTTTGATTCAGAAGTTTCATTTAATTTATAACAGGACATTCGCCGTTATGGTGAGGTTACATTTATATAATAGTAAATTAATTAGTGTTCAGGAGGGTGAAATCATGGACTTCATTGTAAAAAGAAGGGACTATGACGATGATGATGAGTTTGACGACGATGACTGAATATTTTTAAAATTTTAATATTTTTAATGCTATTTATTTAATCAAGACTACAAAAACCAGAAAAAAATTGAATTTTATGGCACTGAATTCCTGTCAGGGCAGCAATTATAAAAACTCTAAATTTGTGATGATGCATCAAGGATAGAGAATGAACGTAAGAGACCTTCTGATTCCGCCGATAAAAGAGCTTCTTGATAAATACGGAATAGACCAGTTCACGGAAGCACAGGAAAAACTGATACCGGAGGTGCTCAACGGAAACGATGCAATTCTCATTTCACCAACCGGAAGCGGAAAGACCGAGGCTGCAATACTTCCGGTATTCCAGAAGATCATTGAAGGATCCCTTCCCCCAATCAGTGCCCTTTTCATCACGCCGCTCAGGGCCCTGAACCGTGACATACTTGGAAGGCTCCAGGAGTACGGTCAGAACCTCGGAATCAGGATACAGGTAAGGCACAGCGATATGTCCGATGCCCAGAGAAAGGACCTGAGGGACAACCCAGCCCAAATCATCGTAACAACCCCGGAATCTGTACAGATACTCCTCAATTCCAGGAAGATGGATGAAAGCCTCAGGAATGTCAAATATGTCATTGTCGACGAACTTCACGAACTCGGGCAGAATGAGAGGGGAACCCAGCTCTCCATCGGACTTGAAAGATTGCGGGAACTGAGTGGTGATTTCCAGAGGATAGGGCTTTCCGCAACCGTCGGCAATCCTGAGGACCTCTCTAGATTCCTGAAGTCTGACGGCACTGTCCATGTTATCAAGACGTCAATGGAAAAGGAGATTTCCATTGAGGTTTCGATCGCAGAAAACGCAAAGCCTGAAATTGCAGAAAAGATGGGATGCGATCCGGAATATGCCGGGGCAATATCCATGATCCACGATCTGGTTGAATCCCACAACGGAACCCTCGTATTCGTGAATACGAGAAGCGTGGCGGAAGATATTGCTTTCAGGATGTCATTGTACTACAAGGAAACGTTGTTGAAGGTTCACCACGGATCGCTGTCAAGGGATGTGAGAGAAGAGGCGGAAATACTGTTCAAGAAAGGAGGAATAAAGGGGCTCATATGCACCTCATCCCTTGAACTTGGGATAGACATAGGTTCCGCTGACCTCGTAATACAGTTCAATTCCCCAAGGCAGATAAACAAGCTGATCCAGAGAACCGGAAGATCAGGGCACTGGATTAAGAAGAGATCGAAGGGGATCATCATATGCAGCGACATCATAGAACTTGAGGAGGCAATGGCCATCGTTGGACAGGTATATGACAAGAGGCTGGAGCCGGTAATCATAAGAAAGGGTTCCATGGCTACCGTGGCAAACCAGATTATTCTTGAGGTCCAGAGGCTGAAAAGCTTCGATTCCAACAAATTCTTCACCACAGTCAGCAGAAGCTACCCCCTCAGCGACATGACAAGGGAACAGTATGACGAGGTCGTCAATTTCCTCGTTGAGACCCGGAAGATCAGGATTGACGAAAATACCATTTCAAGGAGGGCAGGAACTCTTGACTATTTCATCACGAACATCTCCATGATCCCAAGCGAGAGAAACTACAGGGTTATTGATGTCATAAACAGGAGGTTTGTCGGCACCCTTGACGAGAGATATGTCCTGAATGAGATAGAGCCCGGATCATATTTTGTCATCAGGGGCGCAACATGGCGAACCATCAGGATAGAAGAGGAGAAGATACTTGTCGAGCCTTTCCAGACTGCGGCCCTTGCCCCGAAATGGACAGGAGAGGATATCCCTGTCCTGCCGGACGTTGTCAGGAGGGTTTCCGAAAACAGGAAGAGGAAGATTGTCCACGAATATGTAACAGGAAAATCCCGTGCAGTCCTTAAGGAATGGTATGAGAACGATTCCGGAACCGTTGACATGGTGATCATTGAGTCACAGGGCTCCGAGATAGTGATTCAGTCCATGCTTGGCACACGGGGAAACTTTGCCCTTACAGAGATACTTGGGGGAATGCTGACGGCCATAACCGGGGAGAGCGTGGAATCTGATTATTCACCTTATCACATTTTCTTCCGGGTTTCAAGGAGAATGCGCTCTGAAGATATCCAGCAGATGATATCAGGCATCGATAAGGAGAGGATGATGTCCTATATTGAAGCCAGCGCGAGGAGATCAAGGTTCTTCACCAATGTATTCCTGTATGAAGCGAGGAAGTTTGGCGTCATAAGGAATGATGCGGACATTTCAAGGATAAGGTTTGACAAGATTGTGGAATCATACATGGATACGGTGCTTTACAGGGACTCTGTAAGGAAGATGATTGCCGACTACATGGATCTTGATTCCGTGGCGGATTTCCTCAATAGGATCCAGAACAAGACTGTCCAGTTCAGCTGCAGGGACAGGATTTCGGAGTCATCGGAGGTGTTCCTGACGCACTATTCGGAAAGGATCATGCCGCTGAAGCCCACAAAGGCAATCATAGAGTCCGTGACATCAAGGCTGATGAATGAGGAGATAACGCTCCTGTGCCTTTCATGCAAAAACACAAGGACAATGAAGGTCCGGGACGTCACAACTACACGATGCCCGTCATGCGGGAGTTCGCTTGTTGCAGGAATCTCACACTACGAGAAGAACGAGATAATGGAAGGCATCAATTCAGGGAAAATAGATGAAAAAACCCTCAGGAGGCTGAGGAAGAATGCCCATCTGGTCAAGGAGAGGGGAAAGAAGGCAATAATAGCACTATCAGGAAGGGGGATCGGATCGGAAACTGCATCAAGGATACTTTCGGTCGGATATTACAATGACGAAGATTTTATCAAGGAGATTCTCAATTCAGAAATGGAATATGCAAGAAACAGGAGGTTTTGGAGCTGAAAGACCCTGAACTGTTCACCCTCAAGGATCGTGCAGCAGAGATGAACCTGAATGTCCCGATTCTTGTTGAGGGAAAGCACGATGTCGATGCGTTGAGAGAGATTGGATTCAAGGGGCACCTGATAAAGATCAACAGGGGCGTCTCGCTTGACCTGTTCGCGGAGATGATAGCGAGGAATTTCAGGAAGATCATCCTTCTCACCGATTTTGACAGGAAAGGCCAGTCCATAAAGGCAAGGCTGCAGGTTTTGCTTTCATCCTATGGATGCGAGATCAACCTCGAATTCTGGGATTTCATAAACAGGAATTACAAGCTCAAGAGCGTAGAGGATATTCCATGGCTAATGGAAAAGGTTCTCTCAGAGGCAACTAATTCCAACGGAAAAAGACATTGAGGCAATCACTTCTTTCCAGTTCCGGATAGAATCATTGCATTAAGCCTTGAAATTACCTTTTCCCGGATTTCCTTGTCACTCTTTTCCGGGATTTTCCATTTTCCATTTTCAAATATGGTCTTGTTTATGACTTCAAATGAACCGCCGCATGAACATTTGTCGGTGCTTGCAGGTGCCGGCTTGACCTTCAGCATCCCGCACTCACTGCATCGCAATACGTCCTTGTTTCCCGAAAATTTTCCCTTCTTTGTAATGTTTTTTCCGTTTATCCTCACGATGTCCATCGCAAAATCTATGGACTTCGCCGATGATATGGATGTTCCAACGCCAAAGGCCTCAACTCCGGCCTCCCTGAGCTTTGCCACCATCTCCTCATCCAGCCCTCCGGATGCCATTATCTTTATCCTGTTGAATCCCCGCAGATCAAGTTCCCATCTTATTTCCCTCACAATATTTGGGAAGTTCCCGCGCCTGGATTTCGGGGTGTCCAGCCTTATGAAATCGATTTCAGGAAACATTTCGGCAGCCCTCAGGGCACTCTCCTTCTCGTCGCCGAAGGTATCTATGAGAAGAGTCCTGCTGCCCTTTGGGAAATTCTCCGAGATGTACCTCCATGCATTCTCTTCCCCCATTATCAATGCCAGTGCATGAGGCATTGTGCCCACCGGTTCCGACTTGATGCGTTCTGCCCCAAGTATGCCGGATACGCCGTATGCCCCGCCGATATAGGCAGCCCTGTCAATCATTGGGGATATTGCTGGATGCATCCTCCTTATGCCGAACGAAAAGAACGGATATGGATAGCTTGCCATGTAAATCCTTGATGCAGCCGTTGAAATGCCCGATGACTGGCATATAAGGCCAAGAATTGCGGTCTCAAGAGAACCTATCTCAGAATACCTCCCTTCAATGGTGATAAAGGGAATGGGTATCCCGCCGGAATCCCTTGTCCTTATCACCTCTCCCTCTGCTATTCCCCTTATCCTCACATCCCTGTGCGACAGGAGGGCCATTGCCTCCTTCAATCCCGTAAACGTGATCCAGTCATCCCCGTTTGGCGAAGTCGTAACCTCTACCGTGACAATCGGATCCTCAGAAGAGCTGGAAAGCCCCTTGAGGCTCCTGCTGAAATAAACATCACTTGCCTTCCCTGCTAAAATCTCCTCCTCATCAGCTATAAAAAATCCAGAATGTTCATTAACCATTCATAAAACCTCTTCACTCTTGACTATCCTTGCGCCATAATTCCTCTTCATATCGTATAGGGCCTTTTCATGATCTTTGTCAGATATGGCGGCACAAAGATCCTCGATTACCGTTATCCCATAATTCCTGAAAAATGCTCCTGCAGCAGTGTGCAGTACGCATATATCCGTACTGATCCCGAAAATAAAAACATCCTTCACATTGCTTGCCCTCAGGTAGCCGTCAAGATCAGAATCGTAGAATGCATCAAAATGCCTCTTCTTTATGTCATGCCCGCTGATTCCTTTGAGGGCTGTGTGAAGCTCAGAACCCCATTCACCGTCAAGGCAGTGTTCCCCCCAAACCCTGAATTCAGGATCATCCTTGATGTGGCTATCCCTCGTGAAAATAATGATGCCTCCTTTCCTGTTCCTGAGGAATCCTGCAGCTTTCTCCGCGACCTCTACCGCCCTTGCACTGCCAAACCTGCCTTCCACAAAGTCATTTACAAGATCCACTGCGATAAATGCTTTCACCGAATCACTCATAAAACCATTCGCCTCCCTGCTTATTGTCCTCTACGGCAATTCCCGATTCGCGCAGCGCATTCCTTATGCTGTCGGACTCCCTGAACATCTTCTGTGCCCTGAGGCTTTCCCTCAGCTTTAATAGGGCATCAACTGTTTTCGGGGACAGCCTGCTGGAATCCCCGCTGAAAATAACAGAAAGGAAACTGTCAGCCCACCTGAATACTTCCAATATGCCTGAGGCCTCTGACCGGGAAATGCTATCTTCACTTTCTATGACTTTTCCGGATAATTCCATGAGTGCTGTTATTGTTTCCCGCGTGTTGAAATCATCGTCCATGCTGCTCTTCATATCATCCATATATTGTTTATACTGCAGCCCGGACCCCTTTCCTTCGGACCTGCTCAGGATACGGATTGCCTTTCGCATATAATTGAGGTTCTTCCTTGATTCCTCAAGAAGCGCAATGCTGAAATCTGCCAGCGATCTGTAATGGGATGAGAGCATGGAGAACCTGATTTCTGAGGCGGAATAATTTTTCAGTATATCTTCCGGAGTCAGGAAATTATTGAGGGATTTGGACATCTTCTGCCCGTTGAGGGTAAGCATGCCGGAATGCATCCAGTAATTGCTCAACATCGGCTGGCCGCTAATGCTTCTCATTATGGCTATTTCTCCCTCATGATGGGGAAACATCAGATCTGTGCCACCTCCATGGATATCATAAACATCCCCAAAATATTCCTGCGTGATGGCGGTATCCTCAATATTCCATCCAGGCCTACCGTCTCCCCATGGAGATGGCCAGTAAGGCTCCCCCGGCTTCCTGAATTTCCACAGGACAAAATCGCCCTGGTTCTCCTTGTTTTCTGCCACATTCACCCTTGTCCCGGACTTAAGCTGCTCGGATCTCTGCCCGGATAATTTTCCATAATCACCAAATGCCGACACCCGGAAGTAAATCCCGTCTTCCAGCCGATAGGCGTAATTTTTTTCCTCAAGAATCCTGATCTGTTCAATAATTTCGTCTATATGGTACGTTGCCCTTGCATAGAGCGAAACGGAATCCACAGAAAACAATTTCATGACATCCATATATTCCCTCAGGTACCCATCGGAGAGTTCCATGGCGGGAGCGTCCTTTTCCTGTGCCCGGTTGATGATCTTGTCGTCAATGTCGGTTATATTCTGAAGGTAAAAAACATCATATCCGCTCAATCTCATATATTTTGTAATGGCATCAAAGAAGATGAATGTCCTGAGATTCCCTATGTGTGGAGAGTCGTATGGCGTAATGCCACAGACAAACATCTTCACCCTTTTGCCGTGTATAGGCTTAAATTCCTCTTTTGATGAAGTCAATGTATTATATATTAACATTTTTCCAATGCATGCCATTCGAAGTTAAAACGGTTTTGACAATCTATTGAAAATTCATTCTGAATTGATACGGTTTTTGTTTTTGCAACTGAAGTGGTTTCCTCCTTCCAGCTTTCACGATTTTTGTGGAGGTCTTGTTAAAGGTGCCGCTCACATGGATTTTGCAGTAGCCCTCACGAATCCCCCTGTACGAACCTGTAAACTCGGTCCTCACCTTGTTTCTCACCCTCATAGATCAGTATGTCAGGATAATGCTCAACATAATCTGCTAAATCGGCAAAGCCGTATTTGGCAGGTAGAAATCCCGGGTTTATCTCCCTCAACTTTATACCTAATCTTGCTCCCAGGACTGTGTTATCCGGTTCAGCAATGGATTTGGAAGCGTTAAGAAGAAGATCACGGGCTTCGGCCACACTATCTGTCCTCTTGCTTCTCAGCGCTTTGACAATTTTGCTATTTTCATTCACGGTGAATACGGTAAAGGAAAACAGATTTCCATAGGAATCTGGAAATTCCGGCTTTTTTTTCTCGGTTAAAATTATACCAGCCTCCTCGATTGACCTGAATACCTGCTTCCGGGCTAAGTGTTCGAGATCTGGCAGGGATTGTGCCAACCCCTCAACGAGGAAGATACTTACCTTAACTGACCCAAACTTGCCCTTATATTCATCGAAGGATTCAATTGCAGCTATTGAAGCCTTTATTTGATCAGGGGTAAGTTCCTCGACAGAAACTGGCTGATTGATACCTTTTGGAGTAATAAACCCTTTTTCGTGCTTCCCATATCCTGAATAATTCTCCGGCTTGACATACGAGTAGTTTGATTCACCAATAAGGTACTTCAGATCGCCAGACAAACTCTTTTCAAATCCTACAAAGTGAAGATTCTTTCCCTTCTCCCTTGCTCTATTTGCTATTGGCAGGTAATCTCGATCTCCAGCGAATATCACAATAGTATCAATGTCTTCTCTTGTTATTATAGTCTCCTGGACTGAGAGTGAAAGCTCTATATCCGCGCTGTTCTTGTGCGCTGTGGAAAGTATGTCCACTATCCGGATGCCCAGTCTCTGCAATTCTCTTTTAGGGTAGTCTTTGAAACTCCAGTCAGCAAATGCCTGCCGAATTATAAACTCTCCATGGATTGCTCTCGATTCATCAAGATAATAGGCTATTAATGCCACCGCTTCTTCGCCGGCGTCCTCGTATGGCATTTCATAAAGATTCGTGAGAGAGTAGTAAAAATTCTCGAAATCTATAAACACTGCAGCAAGCTTACGACCGTTCATATAAACGACAAAAAGAATTCACTTTTAAACTTGTTGTAATGCACATATCTCCTTTTATATGGCGTCAAAATAGTCCTAGGATTTCAACTACATTTTCCAATGAGCATATCTCAATGAATCCCGTAATTCTCGTGGTTTTTCACTGTTTGAATAGCTGATCGATATCTTAATGCTGTAGTGGAATACATTTTTCTTTTTCCATTACAAGAAAAAAGATGTGTGCAATGAAAAGAAGCCCTATACACCTCTTAGACGTAGTATGTATCTTTGATAAAACCTAAGCACACTTTGACGCTATATCAATAAGAAGAGTGGAATCAGTGAAAGTTATAATATAATATAACAATAACTTATTTACATGGAACCAATAGGATCATTTCTCAGTGGACCGAGACTCAAACTTGCAGAACTCCAGGATTACGTAATTGATATCATATATGATAGTTTCCAGTCCAATGCGCTTCTCTATGGGGGGACTGCAATATGGAGATGTTTTGGCGGTATGAGATTCTCCGAAGATATTGACATATATCTTGAAATCCCCCCATTCGAGGATTTTATCTCAAAACTTGAAAAGTACGGTTTGAAACTGGTCTGGAGGGATCCTGAATTTCCCTCGAGGGTTAGAATTGGCAGCGGTGAAACTGAAATTCTTCTGGAAACCAAACCAGGTTTTGCAGAAAACGAGATAAGGGTTTATTCCCGAATTGATGGAAGTGCAAAAACAATAAGTGTTCTTAGCCCAACTGAATTGATGACTAGAAAGATAGAAGCGTACCATGGCAGGAGATTTGTGAGAGACATCTATGATCTTTTCATCCTTACGAAATGGCTGGACAAGTCAGACTATGTTGTGAAATCACAAATATCACGGTTCTTGCATGAACTACATACACCCGTTGATGAGCAGATCCTGTCTTCATTACTTTATGCAGGTCCTCGAGATTTGAGTTTTGCCAGCATGACGGATTACATTAGAAGGTGGTTGAATGAAATATGATGCTCCTTTTGTTGAGTTTTTTACTAAACAGGCAATATTCACCACTGATGATGCTAGAAGATTTCTTACAAGACTTGGCGCCGGAGAAGCTTATATAAGATTGATGCTTCATAACATGGTCGATTCGGGCAGGCTTCACCGGATAGGAAAGGGCGCATACACGTTTCACCGAAATGAAGTTGCAATCGGATTCAAGTTCAGGCCTTTCTATTATGGTCTTCAATTTACGCTCACGATAAGAAAGATATGGACTCAACAATCTGTTCCGGTAATCATAACCGCGAGTAAGGCGAATCCTGGAGTCAGGGATATCATGGGAACAAGAGTGATGCTACACAGGATTAGTGAAAAAGCATTCTTTGGTTTCGAGTACCTGAATTACGGTGGACTCTTTGTTCCAGTTTCAGATCTGGAGAAGACTCTGCTTGATTTCGGTTATTACGGTATATCTCTGGACCCGGAAACCATGTCTGCTCTAAAGAAGAAAGTGAATAAATCTAAGCTCATGGGATATGCTTCAAAACTTGGCGGGAAGTTAGAAGAGGATTAGTTCTTGGGCAGAAGCCGCGTCAAATGAACCTATAAACAAACCATGTCTAGAAACTCAGGTCTGTTTTAGAAACGCCCGAGTTGCAGGAGGATATCACACTATCATATGGCAGACAAAGGAAAATATATTTTTTTTGTAAACATTAATTTTCGAATTGGTCCTATCTTCCGTTGACCGTTTCAATGAATGACTTTGTTTTCCTCATTTATAGAGAACTTGACATATATTTCCTAATTAAGCATTGTTTAGAATCCTGAATGAATTATTGCCTCGGTATCCCCATCCTGGAAATAAGAGCTCCTTCAGGCATAGATAGAATAGTGTAATTGCAACATCCAGAACCAATATGCCCTCACAGAATGTTCCAGAGGAAAATCGTTGAAAGAGCTAAGAAACAACTATATCTTAAGAACAATATGTGTTGACATGAATTCTGAGGAATATGCCATAGAGGTGAATGACCTTGTCAAGAGTTATGATGGAAAGACAAATCAGGTAGATCACCTTAATTTCACTGTTCCATACGGTGAAATATATGGCCTGCTTGGAAAAAATGGGGCAGGAAAAACAACAACAATCAAGATACTTACAACCCTTCTGCAACCAAATTCCGGATCCGCAAAGATCTGCGGTATTGACGTTAAAAAGAAACCAAACAACATCAGGAAGATTATTGGAGTCGTCCAGCAGGGTGAATCCTTTGACTTCACGACCGTTGAGAAGAGTTTCTATATCTATGGGCTTCTTTGGGAAATCCCAAAGCCTGTCGTAACGAGGAAGGCATCCGAACTCATGGAACTCTTTGAACTCAAAGAGATAAGGGATAGAAGAATGTTTGAACTTTCAGGCGGGCAGAAGAAACGGGTTCAGGTGGCAAGGGAATTTATCCATGATATGAAGGTGCTTTTCCTTGATGAGCCAACCATTGGAATGGATCCAATAATGAGAAGGGACATTCTCAATTACATAAAGGAAAAGTCGAAGGACGGCCTTACCGTCCTCTTCACAACCCATATCCTTGAGGAGGCTGATTACCTTTGCAAAAAGATAGGCATGATCAATCGTGGAAAAATGGTTGCAGAGGGGAGTTCATCTGAACTGAAGGATAAGTTCGAGGCAATGAGAAAACTGACAATAACCCCACGTGGTGGCATTTCCGCCGATAAGATTGAACAACTTCAG
>JAKAUD010000215.1 GCA_021827885.1 Thermoplasmata archaeon
AAGTTCTTCTAATGTTCCTCAGAAAATTAGCCCGGTTCCAGTCACTATTGATGCAACGGGGCAAATTTTTGAGTCCCCAGGTGGTACAGGCCCTCATGGATCCATTGTATCATTTAGCGCCATATGCCAACATCTTGGATGTGTTCCACCAATTATAAGATACTATCCTCCAATTCAATTGCCAATCTTATCGTCTATATTACCCGGGCCGTCTTCTGACTACCCTAACGGTGTGATTCATTGTGATTGCCATGGTAGCACATACGATCCTTCAAAGGGTGCCGGAATAATTACGCATCCTACTTATAAGCCTTTGCCGAATGTTATATTAGCTTGGGATCCCTCAACTGACACCTTGGCAGCAAAGAATATGAGCGGACCAACTATTTATGGAAAATCCAGTGATTTATCCGGCGGCACGCCATTGTCTAATCTGCAGAAAACGCTCATGATTCAAATGAGCGTAGGATGAGGTGAAAAAATGGGATTTATTGATGATTTAAAAAGTACGTTTAGTATTAAGAATATTCTCGGTGAAGATCCGCTTCATATTGATGATTTGCCGCTTTCCACTGTACCGGATTACATGAGGAAGAAGGGTGGCTTCTGGTATTGGACAGGAGCCATGATCAGCATGGCATTTATCTATCAGGTAGTAACCGGATTGATACTTCTTTTATATTACAATCCGGCAAACGCATATGTAACAACTGAGTATTTTAAAAATAGTGTTCCATATGGCTCTCTCATTTTAACAACTCACCTTTATGGCGCCTATGCGATGATTGTTCTCGTATATATTCACATGTACAGGAATTATTTCAACGGTGCCTATAAGAAACCGCGTGAATTACAATGGGTAACAGGAGTACTTCTTCTGGCCACGACAATAGGTGTGGGTTATTTTGGATACTCGATGTCGGGGGATGTTCTTTCGGTAGATGCAACTGATGTAGGAAGAGGAATTGCTTTATCTTCCCCAATAATAGGACCGTTCATTGAATCAATATTTTTTGGAAATGGCACGTCTGTTTCGCTTTTTATAAGGATGCTCGGATGGCATATCATTCTGTCTGCAGCCATAGGTGCTCTGTTTGGATTCCATTTTTACCTCGCTGAGGCTAATGGCCTTATGCCATCTCAAAGAAGTGCGAACTATAAAGCTCCCGCTGTGGAGAAAGATCTGCCTGAACACAAGCCTTGGTATCCATATAACCTTGTTTATATGATTGAATTGGGCGCGTTTGTTTTTGGATTGATTATACTGATTCCGTCAATAATTACCGAACTTCAACTCACAATAACTAATGCGGTTCCACCACTATTTGATCCATATCCTCAGGTTGCTCCATCAAGCCCACTGGCGGCATATGTTCCACCTTATCCTCCATGGTTTCTGCTCTTTGTCTATAAAGCAGTAGACTTCAAGATGTTTAACGCAGCAGGGGCTTTGTCCGCATTAGCTGCTTCAACCGTCTTTGGTGTTATACCTTTACTCTATTTCCTGATCGTTCCATTTATAGATAGATCGAATGATCTGCACCCGTTGGCAAGACCATTTTTCACAGGGTTTGGAATTCTCGGTGTCGTCTATATGGCAATTCTTTCACTTTGGGGGGCAATATCACCAGGTATACCTATTTCTACCAATGATGTTCTCGCCGTGTTTATTCCGCCTTTCATCATAGTAATGGCTGGGATGTATATGCTTTCCAGCCTATACAAAAAAGGGTCTTTCAAGCCATCACTTAACAGAATAATAGGTTCATTCATAATATTCTTCATATTCCTTGTCATTGCAATTTTCGAATTTGCTGCATCTTTGGGGAGCATGTTTTCTGGGATAAATGCTTATAACGTAGCCTTCACAATAATATCCGGATCAGGTATGACCTTTGCTGCTCTTGGAACCATGCGCTCATCGGAAATATCCAATCTTGCAATGATAAAAGCCAAAACATTAAAGGGCTACGAGATGAGCAAGAAAACTGCCATGATACTCTCTTCGATTATAGTGATCATATCTATGGAAATACTGTGGCTGATGCTACTCGCAAACCCCCTTAA
The DNA here is from genome assembly GCA_021827885.1 of Thermoplasmata archaeon. The sequence continues at coordinate 2,068 of JAKAUD010000215.1, forward strand.
TCTTATTCAGGAAGAAGGTTTTGGAATAGGCTTGGGTATCTTGATGATCTTGATTGGAATTGAGATAAGGATCTACAGGATGGTTTATCTCCGTGAGTAATCTCAGGGTAAGCGGTTTCAGCTACATAACGTTCTGGCAGGAAGATTCCATAGGGCTGATAGTCTTAAAATCCGATAAGAATGGAAATATTAGAACGTCGACATTCAGTGAATTAATGCAGGCACTTGCTTTGGCTGCGGCCGACGAAAAAGTGAAATACATTGCAATAACTGGAATGAATTCCTTCTTTGCAAAGGATTTATATCTCAAGCCTGAAGAATCTATAGTGGATTCTCTGGAAACGATGCTATCATTTTCTCTCTTTTCTTCCGGCGTTCAAAAGCCAGTGGTTTCCCTTATCAATGGTGATGCCTTGAACATAGGCTATGAAATAGCTCTCTTAACGGATCTGGTTATCTCATCAGAAAAAGCCCGATGTGGATTCCAAAAAGATTATAAGTGCCTGATGGGCGGAACTATCGCAAGAAGAAGATTTTATGATCCAGGGATATCGAATGCGGAGAAAAACAAAAATTCTGACATCGTAATAGAAGGGATAGATTTCCTCGGTCAAGCTAAGGATTTCTTGCTTAATAAATTACGAACTAACATTTTCACGGAAAGAGCTGCATTCAGATGGGATATTAAAGAGCGAATAATGGAAGAGCAAATCAGCTTTTTGAAGGAATATATATCAAAGCCGAAATTGAAGGATAGCAATCTAACCCAGAGCTGATAATTATATTTTTAGGAAAGATTGGAGAGAACTTGGAATTGCCTGATTCGTTTATTTCCATTATTAAATTTAACTCAAAAAATATTTAAGTTAATCGAAAATAAACTATCATGGAGAAAGTAAAACCGTTAAGCGTTCTTGTCACAGGCGGAACTAGAGGAATTGGAAGGGCAATATCGTTGAAAATGGCAGAAGAAGGGTACGATATTATCGCAGTATACAGAAATAAAGACTTGAAAATTAAGGAATTGTCATCAAAGATCAACGGCATGGGAAGAACATGCACACTTTATAAGACAGATCTTACCAATGAGAGTGAACGGTTGAAGCTGATTGATGAACTTAGAAATAGCAACGTTCAACTGAAGGCTTTGGTAAACAATGCAGGATTGGGAAGAAGCGAAACCCTTGATTCAGTCGATATAGAATCATGGGACAAGGTCATCAGGCTTAATGAAACGGTACCTCTTTTAATGGCACGAGATCTTCACAACCTCATAAAGGATGGAGGATCCATAATAAATATTGGATCCTTGAGGGGCGTGATCCCATCTACTGACCTGCTTTCGTACCAGGCCTCGAAAGCTTCACTTATTCAAATAACCAGAGCCCTTGCAAAGACCCTTGCTCCAAAAATAAGGGTAAATTCTATTGTATGCGGATGGATTAGAACAGATATGACCAAGGGGTTGCACACAGACGATAACATGATGAAGTTAATCGAGTCGTGGACACCTATGGAAAGATGGGGTGAACCTGAAGATGTATCTGAAATGGCAAGTTTTTTAATATCAAATAAAGCCTCATTTATTACTGGACAGGGATTTGTTTTAGACGGTGGAGTCAGCCTGCTGAAAAATATTTAGATAAAAAAATTTTTTGAGTGATTAATTTCACTCATAATTCACTGAAAAACTTGTTCCATCGCTTGTAAGTGCTGATGGCTGCGCATAAAGAGCTCCACTTGATGTTGTCATTGTTATGCTCTCATATGGTAATGAGCCCAATGGTGCACTTACGCCGTTTATGGTTGCGTAATTTGTTCCGGATATGGATGTGTAGTCTGAGCCATAATAGGCCGTTCCAAAGTTAGCCAGTGAACTCAACTGCCCTCCGATTTCAGGTCTCTCCTCAATCCATTCTGCTGAAAGCATGCTGGATTTATATGTAACCTGAATGAAGAAGTGTTCATTTTGCGTGGTGTCATTGAGATATATGTTCCAGTACTGGCTGTGATGCGGTGCTACACCAGCATAAACTATTCCGGATGATATTACATCCCCTGGGCTTACCGAGAATCCGCTTATTGGGGTTTCAGCTGCAGGCAACATCTCATACCATGCGCTGTACTGGGCGGAACCAGAGGAGTAATCAGATTCTGTTCCTGTTTGAATAAGAGTCCTGTCGTGAGAGAAAAATCCGCCTATCCCAATCCACTGTGATGAATAAGTAGAGCTGGACGAAGATGATACAGACTGTACTTTCCACGAGCCTGTAATTCCAGTTACTACATGTGCGGGGCTGTTAAAGTTTGATGCTGCTACATACCCAGCCCAGTTTGTGGATGAAGTCGTTCCAGAGGAACTGGATACTACTTTTCCAAAGTGCAATGAACTCCCGCTTTGTGCTGCTATTGACGGAACTGCGACTACCATTAGAGATAGTACAAATAACGCAGCTAGCACTACGGCTTTCGCTCCTTTTGTATTTATTTCGTTTTTCACAAAATATAAACGGGTGTTTAATATTTAAAATTTTATAATGATGAAAAACGTATAAATACCGATATTCCGCACGGAAATAAGAGTATATGGTTGATAATTCAATTTCAATTCCTGCAAACGCGGAAACGATGTGCCTTTATTCTTTGCGCTAAAACGAGCTGATATAATTTATTTACGACGATTGAACGGGCTTCAATCTGCTCGTGTGGAGGTCTATTCATAACATTATTTTCAAATTTGAGACGCTGGTGGGAAAAAGAAATATCTTGGAAATGAATAAACAGAATTATAAGGCTAATCGAAATTTTGTACAATGGCAAAAGATGAGTATGAAAGTCTTCTTGATAAATCCTCAGATATTCTATCCAAATCGAATATAAGCGAAGAACGGTTGAAAATCCCTGAACCAAATCTTATTAGGGAGGGGAAAGTGACTATAATTCGAAATTTCATGGATATGGTCGACCTTATAAATCGTGATCCAAAACATATAATGAAGTACCTGATGAAGGAATTTGGAATTGGCCTAAATCTTGATGGAAAGCGATTGATTATAAACAAAAAGGTTTCGTTGGAGGAGTTTGCATCAAAAATAGAGCAATATCTCAATGTATATGTGAGATGTTATGAGTGTAATTCACCTGATACTGAAATAAAGAAGGTTGGAAGAACAAACGTTATAGAATGCAAGGCTTGCGGCGCGCAGCATCCGATAAATATGTCCAGGGAATTGCTTGGAAACGAGGCAGACATAGAGGAAGGAAAAAAGTACGTCGTTCAGATTTCTGAGATAGGCAGATCGGGAGAAGGAAGAACAAATTATAGGGGATACCACATCTTTGTTCCAGGAGTCAAGAAAGGAGAAAGCGTAAGGATACTCATAAAGAAGATCAAGGATGGCACGGCAATAGGGGAAGTTATTGAGCGAATCAACAAGTGATAAAGAAATAGTTGTCGACACAAATGCCCTGATATACTCAATAAAACACAGCGTCAATTTGAAGTACGAAGCTGGGAAAATATCGGGAATCACACAAATTACAATTTTGGAATGCGTCAAGAGCGAGTTGGTGGGGCTTTCCAAGAGAAATATGTATGCATTGCTAGCGCTCAAGGAAATTGAACCTCTGAAGGCAATTCCATCTGAAGGAGGAGGAGATGAATGCGTCTTGAAGTACGCCTTGAGGAAACAGTGTGCAATCATAACCAATGATCGGGGTCTAATAGCCATAGCGAAGGAAAAGAATCTTACAGTGTTTACCATATCAGGTGGCAGGAAGTTGAGATATGCCTGAAAACTCATTAGATAAATTGTCCCGGGGCGAGAGAAATAGGATATATGATGGATTAAAGGCAATTCTCTCACTTTCAAATGGAGAGAAGAGGGCAAGACTTTACTCCGGTTCTCTTGCCCTGTTTATGGGAATAAGCCAACAATCAGCATCCAAGCTTATTCTTGATATGAACCGGACGGGTGTGATAATTAGGCATATGGACGGAAAGATCCAATCTATTGAGGTATCAGAGCTTGGAAGAGATCTTTTATTTGAAGAATATTCGTTACTTTCAGGTTTATTGGGAGTAAAAGATAAAATAATGATTTCCGGCGTTGTGCAGAGCGGAATGGGGGAGGGAAGATATTATGTATCCAGGAAACCCTATGTTATCCAATTTCAGGAGAGGCTGGGATTCATTCCCTATATGGGCACTCTTAACATAAAAGTAGATTCATCAGAGGAAGTTTCCTTAAGGAGAATCCGGGGATATTCAGGCATCAAGATAGATGGCTTTGCTACTGATGACAGAACTTTCGGACCGGTGAAGGCTTTTATGGGGACGATTTCAGGCATAAAGTGTGCAATAATATTCCCAGAGAGATCAGTCTATAGAGATGTGATAGAGATCATATCTGAAGAGTTCCTTAGAGAAAAACTGAAACTCAGCGATGGTGAAAAAGTGCAGCTTAATGTGGACGTTTCAAATTGAAACGTCTATTTTTCCGCTTTCGATTTCGCTTATAAGTTTATTTATTCTTTCTTCCACCTGCTTCTCATTCATTCCGCAATCAAGGAGTTCAAGGTATAGTTCAAAATCCTCTTCAAAGTTGACTTTTGAGCCGTAATAAACCTTGATGTATCCGCAATGCCGCTCTGCATCAAAATTAAGCCTATAACTTGCATTAACAGTAACGTTTTCCTTTTCAATGTATTTTGTCATTTTATATAGATCACTCAACCAAATCACCTAAATTATATTGTCCAAGCCGGTTTCCCAGGCATTTTTGAACTCAGCAATATCCTCATCTATCAAAACCCTTCCGCAGTCTGATACCTTGATATTCCTTGTGGAAGAAACAGAACCCATAACCTCCATTCTGACGTCTCCAAGTATACTCTTTACCTTTTCCACGTTTTCTGGTAGTATTTCAACCACTATTCGATTTCCACCTTCAGCAAAGAGCTTGTTGTATGATCTGGAATTTGATATAAAACTGAAGTCAACGGTTGCCCCAAGTTCATAACCAAAGCACATCTCTAAAATTGCAGATATGAGCCCGCCCGAAGATACATCATGAGCAGAAACAATGAGGTTCTCATTAACGCATTCAAGGAATTTTTCCCTCAACAACCTTAAATCAGGAATAATAGTCTTTTCAAATCCATGTGATGGATATTTTATTGTGTTCAGGTAGACACTTCCGCTCAAGTCATATGTGCTGGAACCAATAATTGCAATGCTATTTCCAGATTTTTTGAATTCGGTGCTGATAGCCTTTCTTATGTCCTTTATAAGTCCAACCATCATTATATTTGGAACTGGAGGTATTTCAATGCCATTGTAATTATTATAGAAGCTGACGTTTCCAGCAACAACTGGCAACGCCATCTCCTTGCAGAAATCACTTATGGCCCTGACCGATTCTATGAAATGTCCGAGAACATCTGGGTTCTCAGGGTTCCCAAAGTTTAAGGAATCTACAACTGAATTAGGTTTTCCGCCACTGCAGATGATATTCCTTAGCGCTTCCGATAGAGAATTGATCGTTCCCGAATAAACATCTATGGAAGTTGCATTAACATTGCACCCGGTTGTCATTACCAGCCCTTCCATTGAGTCGTCGAGGACTTTTAACACATTGCCATCTGAGTGAGTTTCTGAGTTGGGTGTGCCCGTGAATGGCCTCACAATACTGTTCCCCCTCACGGTATGATCGTATTGCCGGACTATGTTGAACCTTGCGCAAACGTTTGGATCTGAGATAACCTCCTTGATAGCCTCTGTATAGTCACCCGGTTCTACAGGAAATGGATAAATCTTCACGAGTTCTCTCTTTATCCTGAAAGGCCTTGCATAAATTGGCCCTGATGTGAGGAATTGCAGTGGAAGATCCATGACTGTGTCTTTTCCAAAGAAAAGTTTCATGTTTTTTCCATTTACACTCCTTCCAATCACCGAGGTTTCTACATCCCATGAAGAGAATATAGCCTGAAGCGCTGAAAGGTTTTCTTCCTTGACTGATAATAGCATCCTTTCCTGGCTCTCGCTGATCCATATCTCCCAGGGTTCCATTCCTCTTTCCTTTGTGATAACCTTATCCAGGAAAATCTCGCCGCCACAGTTTCCTGCCAGGCACATCTCACCAGCAGAAGATGAAAGGCCACCGCCCCCCAAATCCTTCATTCCGGCAATGAGTTTTTTCTCGTTAGCTTCAAGTACTGCGTGAATCAAAGGCTCCTTCAGAATTGGGTTTCCAAGCTGGACAGCACGATTCCTATCCTTATCCTTTGAGTCTTGAATTCTTGATGCAAAGTTGACCCCGTGTATCCCGTCCCTTCCTGTTCTTCCTCCGGCAAGTACAAGAAATTCCCCTGCCTTGGAAACCCGGCTCCTTGAAATTTCTGATCTTTTAGCAACGCCAAGACATCCAGCGTTTACAAGTGGTGAACCGATGAATTTCTCATGGAAATTCACTGAGCCAGAGACTGTTGGAATTCCTACCCTGTTCCCGTAGTCACGTATGCCAGCGACAACGTTTTCTATAACGAACCTTGTTGTTAGCCTGCCCTCCACGCTATCCTGAAAATCAGTACCGAAATAAAGCGAATCAAGGACTGCTATAGGTTGCGCACCCATGCATAGGATATCTCTCAGGATTCCCCCAACACCAGTTGCAGATCCTCCATACGGTTCCACGGCACTGGGATGGTTGTGGGTCTCCATCTTTAGTACGTATGCATATTCTTCATTGAATCCCATAACCCCTGCATCATCTTCCATCTGGAGTATTGTGTTTTCTGTTCTGAGGTTCTCAAAATATTTCTTCAGGTATAATTTCGAAGACTTATAACAGCAATGTTCACTCCACGCCTGCCCCATTGCCTGCAACTCCACATCTGTCGGCTCCCTGCCCAGATCAAGAAAATAATTTTTTAGCCTGATCATCTCTTCCAGATTCAAGGATAATCCAAGTTCCTCACTTAATGCAGATAGTTTCTCGGTACTCAGGGAACTGATTAAAATTGTGTTATTCATTATTGATCCTTCAATAAAATTCATAGGACTTCTTCAACTATCTTGACTGTGAAACTGTTGATAACAGGGTTTATCAGTATCTTGGAGGCGATATCCCTGGCGACTTCAAGACCGTGTTCGTTATCGCCTGCGATTTCAACTTGATAAATTTTATAAATTTTCAGGCCCTCAACGCTGTCGTAACCCAGAATTCCTAAATTATGAAAAAGTGTTGAGGCTTCAGGATCTTCAACTCCCTCAAGATATCCAATCTCAATGCGAAGCTTAACCATAGAAAGCGATGCAATCACGGAATTAAAGCTTTCAGTTTTGCTTGACTGAATGTATCGTGTCTATTATTGGTTTAAGGGTCAAGAAAACATCAGAAGCTTTTTCAACAACAGTCCCTGTAACAATTATATCTGCCCCAGCCTTCGCAATATGCTCTGCTGTGTTTGCATTCCTTATCCCTCCCCCAACTATCAGCGGTATACTGAGTTTTTCCTTTGCCTTTGATATCACTGCTGTCGAAACGGGCCTGTCAGCGCCACTTCCGGCCTCGAAATAAACGAGCTTCATCCCGAAATATTCAGCTGTCAGGGAATATTGCAGTGCCGTTGTTGTATCTTCCCTGTCTATTAGCATGGCATTTCCAACCCTTCCAGCGGTCATTCCTGGCTGGAAAATTAAATATCCCATTGCAATTTTTTCGATACCCATCCCGTTTAGAAAAAGGGCAGCTTTCTTTTGGTGACCCACAATAAATTCTATATCTGCAGAATTTAAAAGCGACATGAAATAAATAGCATCAGCCCTTTTTGAAATCATGCTTGATGAGCCCGGGAAAAGAATAATTTCCAAACCTATTTTCTCCTTCATCAATTTTATTGATTCGTCAAGCACCGTGGAAGAGATTTCAGTTGAACCTCCCAGCATTATGAAATCTGTACCGGCTTTTTCAGCCTGGCAAGCTATCTCAGCACTGCCTTCGGGACCGGATGTTGCAGGATCAATCAATGTCATATGTATTTTCTTTACCAACAATTTTTTCATAATATTTTCATAAACGGTCATGTCAACCCTCCCACTGCAAATGAAATAAGTCCCAGTATCATTGAAAGTTTTGAAAATTCCTGTGCCTTCTTTACGTTTCTGAACTGAATAAATGCGGTGACGCCGAATAAAACATCACAGAAAAACACCGGAATCAGGTAATAAACGGAAAATAGCCCCGTATAGTATGGCACAAAAGACAATATTACTGCGGTTGAAATGAATACGACAGAAAGTGAGAGAGCTGCCCTTCGCCCATATCTCTTTGGAAACGTCAATCTGTCAAAATCTCCCTGTATATCCTCAACGTCCTTAATAAGCTCCCGGGAAGTATTGGACAAGGTTGCAAGAAAGAAAAGGATTATCATCCTATAGAAGTGACCGACCACTATTCCTCCAAATACAAAAATAAAACCTACTAGAATGCTAATAATCAGATTTCCCGGCAATCCGGATCTTTTAAGGGAATATTCATATGAAAAGAGAAGAAGTTCAGCAATTACCACAAAGAGGGCGGAAAGATAGGATATGAAGATAAGCGCAATGAGTATGGATGCTATGTATGAAATGACTATAGAAATTTTTGCATTCTTTAGGGAGATTTTTCCGGTTACCAGTGGGCGATCTGGATGGTTGGTTTTGTCAGTTTCGATGTCGAATAGATCATTCATGGCGTTTCCGCCGAGCATGACTAATATGACGCACAATGATGCGAATGTGAGAATAACCCACTCTGAAACTACTCCTGTTCCGAGAGATATCAGTCCCGAAATGAAAGTGGCAAAGATTGCCATTAGAGCGTTTGCGGGTCTTAATAGCTTAACCCAAGGATTCATTGTTAAGGGTCAATTCTAAAGCTCTTATAATCCTTATTGAATTTGAAACATTCAGCGTTGTTGTTAAAAATAAAATAGGAATCAGAGTAAAATGTTTTGGAAAAAACGATTCCTCTGTAACGTTTGAACATTACAATTTATCTGTTCTATCCCTTGCAATATAACGTAACTAAATTTGTGGCATATTCAAAAAGCTCTATAAAATTAATGTTCTAATAGCACCCATAAATTATTGAAAAATTGGTTGGGAAGAGATTACTTCTTCTTCCTGATCATGAACACTGCTGAACCCACAATTATCACTGCAACCGCTGCTCCAATTATTCCGTAAAGTTCCATGCTCGATATGCCAGAAGGAGATTGTTTCGATGGAGATGAAGAAGAGGTGAATGTGATTGTTACTGTCTTGGAGTGGCCATTAACTATTACTGTACTGTTGGAAGCATTGTAATTTGTATTGTTGGTTCCCATCCTCCGTCTCAAATTTCAGCGAAACAAGAGGTGCCATGTTTGTTTCAAAAGTGTAAGGTAAAATTTGAGGTTGTGGCTTTACAGCCAAGTTATATTTCTTCTTACAAATTCGGTGATGCAGTGTCAGAGTCTAATGACATCTGTCTTGAAGTCAAGGCTCAAGCCTAACATTTGAAGAATTTCTACGCCAATGATAGCTGGAAAATCGATGTTATCAAGGATTATAAATTCAAGTTCAGAAATCATAACTCCGTTCAGTGTTAAACTCTCGAATGTTAATGCGCCATGCAGTTCTGCAGATGAAAAGCCGGAATTGAAACTGGAATCTCGCTGTAAGATACAAATCCAAGTTGGACAGGTTCAAGTCTATTGGGAAGTATTTTACTGATATAATTCCCCTCAGCCCCGGAATCTATCAGTGCATTCATCTTGAGCACTTTATTAGTTCCCCTGATCTCAATGTTGTTGATTATTAGTCCCATGCAAGAATGCAGCCCTATGTTGGATTTTCTCGGAAAGACTCAACTTTGCCAGTTTCATCATCAATTAGCAATACTGCCATGATGCCAGTCTTTTGTTTCCTGTCGTCTATTTCAATATCTCTTGAATAGACAACCACAACGTTCCAGTACCTATTCAAAAACTTGGCTGATGCAATTCTCACGGGCCCGTTTATACCAAGGTCTTTGAGGTGTTTTTCAACAGTTTGCCTCACATCCTTAATGTCCATCTTCATGGTCGAGTGCATTTTCACTGAATCATAAACAGATAATAAAAGTTCTTCCTGACAATTCTCTAAACTTATCACGGTGAGCGGGAAAACCAACGACTTCAGTCGTTGGATGAAAGCGAACACAACATGTAATAACCACAATTCAATTACACAAATAGCATGTTCAAAGCCTACAGATTCAGGATGTACCCCAATGAGGATCAGAAGATTCTCATTGAGAAACATATTGGATTATGCAGGTTTGTGTGGAATCATTTCCTCGATATGCGAAATAGTCGGTATACGGAAACTGGAAAGGGCATGACATACAGGGAAACGGCATTGCTTTTACC
>JAKAUD010000072.1 GCA_021827885.1 Thermoplasmata archaeon
GGACACTTTGAAGAGGATGTCCAGGTATTCTTTCAGCAGTGACTTGGGCATGAAGGCGAAAGCCCTGAGCTTTCCCCCGGCGATCTTCATGATGGTCCCTGCCCTAGGTATGTGTGTCGCATTGGCGCTGTTGCGCACAAGGTTGACGAACGGTGCGGTGACATCGGCAAGGTAGATGCCGCTGTCACCGGGAAGCGGCCGCCATGAATCGGGAACGGCGGAGGAGGGGCATATGGCAATGCTCCTGAGTGAATCCTTCATTGCATGGGCGCTGTTGACCTCGAAATATGCTTCCGTTATTCCCGCAGACCTAATCTCCGCCGGAAGATCTGTGTCGAAACCGACTACAGAGAGGGGTATGCGATCGTTGACCGATCCAATGGAGGCTATGCCTCCGGGATCCGGGCCAAGGGAAACGATGTCCATGCCATTCCTCATCTGCAGTATCCCGCCGGCAAGTATGGTGACACTGTGCAGGTCTGACGGGTGGAACCTGAACTCCGCCCTTATTCGTGATCCGGAGAGGTAGAGACCACCAGGCATCATGGTCCCTACATCGAGAATCCGGTCCATCATGCCGCTGACGATGTTCATCTCGGCGGACTTTAGCTTGACTGTGAGCATGTCTCCCCTCATCTCATGGTCATAGGATGGGACCAGCTTCTCGAACCTTGCCGATTTCTCCCCCTGCACAAACAGGTCTATGTATGACTCCTCACCTATGCGATCAGCGTGGAGCGGAACCTCGCCGAGCTCCTTTTCCATGACCGGTATGAGGGGATGGCTCTGCACCATGGAAACCGAGAGCATGTAGCCTATGCTGCGGTCGATGTCACGGTAGAGCATGGTACTGTATATCTCCCGCATGAACAGCGTCCAGGCGTACTGAGCACATCAATGATTGCAGATTGGATACATAAACGCAGCACGACATGATGATCGACACATGTATTCTATCAAGTACCCATTTATAAGCATTGCCTGCCCTGCATGTTATTTCTTCGCAACCCCGGAAACGGCGACAAAGGGCTGACCGCCCGGAGAATTTACTATTCGATCAAAATACAAATCCCTAAATAGCGAAAAATCATATATTATAAAAATCTTCCTAAAACGGAGATGGAAAGTGTTTGGTACGCATAATGGAGGGTCTTGATTCTGTTCCTGATGTCAAATTCTTTCCTGTAGTTCATCTTTTGACTGGACCGCCTGGTTTAACGCGTAATGGCGGAATATGGAAGAAAATCAAAACCTCAATGAAAGATGTAAACGCTGAACCTAGGTTTATGGTTCAGGCTATGCATTTCACTACTTACAACCTGAGTCAGACGGCCTGGGAGGACTGGGGATTTGATGGACCCTATACTGGACGGCTGGAAATGGAGCTAGAGAAAACCTTTGGAAATCACCGTGACGTGTTTCTCGATTCTGGCGGGTTTCAACTTCTTCACTCTGATAAGATTGATCTTAGCAAGTGGAATTTGAAAGTTAATAGGGAAGATATTCTAAAACTTCAGTTGAAGTATAACCCAAATCGGATTGCAAGTTTAGATTCGCCCGTATCCCCTAATTTTCCCGATGACACTGTGGAGAAGCTTCAGAAGATCAGTATCGAGAATGCCATATGGCTACTTGAACAATTCCGCGATTCGAATTCAGTACATCGTGTATATATTGCAATTCATGGCCGTAATCCTTCAGAGGTTGCTGATTATCTCAGAGAGTTATGGAAGTCGATGCCACAAGACTTGTTGAAGAAAGAGAACTATGGCCTTGCTCTAGGAAGCCAAGTCCCGCTTACAGGTATGCCGGGGCTTATATCAGAAAACATAACCGTATTGTTACGCTGGATGGAGAAAAAGTGTTCTCCTAATACTCCGCTACACATATTCGGTGTTGGGGATTCTGTGATTGGTTCAACTATTCATGGAAAGGAGTTAACAAGGGAAATTTCTTATGACAACTCTACTTACGCACAGTCTGCTTTCCGCCTCAGGGTCTACGATCCATTGATATCTGCTTACAAAAAATGGACACCACAAGATATGCCAAACTGTTCGTGCTGGGCTTGCAACAAACTCAGGGAGATCGGCAATACGTATTTACATGAAATAATGACAGCCCCCGCTTACAAACAACACCAGATTAATGAGCTAGGCATTAACAGATCTGATATACTTGCATATATAGCATTGCACAATGCTTCATGGTGGAAAAAGAGATTGACGCTTGTACGCAGAACCATCGAAACGAACGCGTTTGATATAAAGACAGAATACAGGAAAAACGCACAGTCTTCACAATTGGATTATGTGTTTCCATTGAGACAATTTAAGCCCGTTTCAAAGAACCTTTTGATCCTTCCTTGTACGAAGAGCCGCCCTTATTCAAGGAGCCAGACGCACACTAGAGTAGCAAAACGTATGGAAAAAAGCGGCCTTAAGGAAGGAAATGATTATGATAGAATCACAGTTAGCGGTCTATTTGGGCCTGTCCATTGGAAAGATGAAACTCTTCCTTCAATTATGGGCTATGATTTCAAGTTGGAATTTATAACAACTCAGGAGCACGTGAATAATGTTAGATTTATTACTGGAAGCGTTTTGAATGTAATCCGTAAAAAATATGAATCCGTGGTTGGGTACCTGTGGCCGAGAGCGTATCTAAAAACATTTGGACCAGTAATCAAATCCTTTGAAGGAGACCTTGTTGAAAATATTAATGACATCCCATCCAAGTTTTAAATCTGTGGGTTATCTTATCCTTAACCCTTGATTCAATATTTCGTTGTCTTCTGGTTTGCTTGAATACAAACGTATCGCTCCGTCTTTGCTAACCTTTATAGCAATACCGAACTGCGCGAGTCGTCTGGCAGCGCGATTGCCGGTTCCAAGAGTGGGGTCGGCGAGTTCTCCCTCAAACTTACTTACAACTCGTCCCGCAGAGTGAAATTGTCCATCTGGCAAGAACACTGTTGCTCCATCTTGTATGGCGTTAGTAAGAACAACTCTTCCGTATCCCGTTGTTTCAACATCCGTGATCTTGAAGTCCTTAGGTAATCCCTTCTTTACTAGACTGTCGCGGATAATATCCGTTGAAGACTTTGACCAAGAAGATTGTTCTTCTAATGCCTTCTCTTGCATCGCCTTTTCATAATCTATTATACAGAGAATTCCACTGTGCCAATGAGTCGCCATATGATATGCCAAAGAAAGCACTGCCTGAGTTACTTCACTCTCCCTTGCTTTTTCCAGAAGGCCGTTGTACTTGTCCAAACAGTAGTCTAGGAGTGCCCTACTAGAACTTAAATCTACTACGTGCCACCCTCCGTCGTAAAACTCAAGCAATGGATTGTTCTTGGTACTTATGGTCACGTTTCTGTCTCGCTTCAGTGAGACAGAAAGGTTTGACTCTGGGACATTAGAGTTAACCTGTCCTAGAGTATATAGCAAAGTTGAAGGCGTTCCTTTGTGATCCGTGAATAAATCGTACAGAGTGCCATTGACGCTTGTTCTTTCTGGAAACATATCGGATGTCACAACTCCAGTTCCTCTCCCAAAAACAAGTCCCAACTTTTTCAACTCAAGAGTACTAGTACTCATTCCAACCTCTTTCTTTGCTGCGTAGGGGATGTAGGTTTCCACAGAGAGATTTTCACCTTCCTCTTTCAATTCTCTCATTTTAAATAGCGTTTGGAAAAGCTTTCGGTAACGTTCTGAATCTTCAGCATTCGCTTGGTAATCGTCGCCCGTTAAGCTAGAGACTAAGCGCCCAATCGTCCCAAACAAAAAGGGATAATCGTGATCCGGGATGATCGAAGCTTCCCTTGAAACAAGATCAAACAGCAACTGCATTGGAGTGTATATTCCTTTATCCACCATCGCCCTATATCCAGAAACTCCCGCCCATTCGTCGGTTTTTAGTTCCTCCATAACTGCTTGAGAGAAAAGGTGTAGAATATCCCCTGGAAATCCATTCGGAATAATTCGCTCCACAGCTGCATCAACTTCTTGAGAGAGGACAAGTGTAACCTCTTTTACAAGGAAATTCAGAGCTCTACGTTCAGTTCCCAGAATTATCACTCCTAAGCCAGTCGAGTTTAGCTGTCATAGCATCTTGTAGTTTTGGCATAATCTGTTCTGTCTGGGTTTGATAACTCCATATCTTTACCACAATTTCCATGTTATTTCCGCTTCTGAATTGATTTGTAAGATCGGCTTGAGCTCGCATTATGTCATAATAAGCTGCTAGAAACTCATCGATCCTTTTCCAGTCTATATCGGTATTAGATAGAATTGGCCCCCCATTTGAATTATTTGTTAAGAATTTATTTTTCCACTCGGTTCTAATAAGTTTTCCTAAAGCGTCCAGAGGCCAGTGCTTACACGCGACGGTAGTGCCACTTGCTTTTTCATATGTCTCGACAGGGCGCAAGATGGTATTACGAAAAGAATCCCCAAGAAGAAGAACATTAGCGATTTCAATTGCGCGTTTAGACCCGGTATCAGAATAAGGCACTGTGGAACACAGGTGTTTCAAAAAAGTAGCTAAGTTTCCAGCTGTCAAAGGACAGAACTTTCCTTTGCCGTCACCCTTAATGATCTTGTCTTGTTGTTTTAGACCTACGTAAGGAAACCAAGAACCTTCTTGTTCATCGTCAAATGCAGTTATTCCCACAATTCTTCCAATAGAAAGATCCTCGTTCTTATTTGTAAGTTCACGCGCGCTGATCCGTTGGAATATTTGTTCTTCAGTTGGTTCTCTCCCCTCATCGCGTACTATTTCGTCGTATTTCGAATCATAAATATCCACGATGAACTTATAATACTCACCTTTTGCAAGTGCTTTTCTGGTCTTGTTAAGGTATGTAGCAAGCATATACACATCGCTTTTCTCAAGATCATAGTATATTTTGAGATCTATCTTTACCCTAGTTCCCCAGTCCTTATCTTCTACCGCCAATTGTACAAGAGCAGAGAATCTGTGTCTTCCATCTAGTAGTACTACCCGATCCTCACTGGATTCCAGATACGCGCAAGTGAGCGGCGTAAGGAGTGTAAGAGATGTAATTGACGCAGCTAACTCGTTGATTTTTCCTTGATTTGGGACCCTAGGGTTGAATTTGTGATCAGTAAATTTTAGACTCATTAAAGGACAGCTGGTCATTGCAAAAGCCCGCGTTTTACCTTGACGTGGCGCATTTCCCTCTTGAAAAATCGGTTCTAAGCAGCCATTTTGTTGGGCCCATGCCTGTAACCGTTCTCTGTCACTGAAAAGGTTTTGCTTATCTGATTTGTTGGCCTTATTCAATTCAACAATCTCCATTTAGCTAAGCCGCCATAGTATATAGAACATAGCGACCAATATGACCATACTTTCCAAGAGACTCCTTGAAAGGATATTGCAGTTTACACATCGAAAAATCCTCAGCATACTAATTTATAAAGACTTGATTTTAAAGCTTTGATCTAACCGTGCGAATTTCAATTTCAGGAGATTTCGGAATTGCTTACTATGATAGAGCTAGTATATAACGCTTGAATTCAGAAGTTATGCCTTAAATGATTCTCCTTTGTTTATGAAAGAGATCACACGATCCACTATCAGGCTAACAAACCTTTCCTTGTTCTTCCAGTCTTTGCTTGCACGACTTTTGTCAAGCCCGTAAACAGAGATAACTCTTTTCAACGCAGGAATATCAAGGGAGTTTAGATGCTTTATTAGTGCCTCTTTGCCTTCCGAAGCGTAAAGCGCAATGACATCAGTTGGCCATAGATTGTTGTCTTTACTGGCTGCTGTTTCTCTTGGAGATTTAGAAGCTTGCTTCTTGTGTGTACTTTTCTTTTTCTTGTTTTGAGAATTTCCTCTTAGGTATGTCAGTACTGCAGTTAACATTTCTATGACTTCAGAATCATTGGTCGGAGTGGTTTTCTTAGTGCTCATATTTCTCGACTTCTTTCAATATTTCTTCGGTTAGGCCATCTATATCACTTTCCAAGTTACTATCCCCATACCCGAAAAGTTGTCCCATGGTGTAACCCCGATAGGAATCATGATGAGCAGGAAAATCTTCTGCTTTGACAGTGTCCCTGACAGTGTGTTCAAACACATGTGGACCCCTGTTCATCTTCTCTTTGCCTAGGAGGGATGAGGCAAAAGTGCGATGCGTGTTAACATAGCGTTTGTACCTTGAAATAACGATCCCTAGTGGCGGAACGTTGATTTGGTAAGTCTTCCTTAGTTCAGAGGTCAACTGATCGATACCATATGTCGAAAGATAATCTGGAATTACAGGGATAATATAGTAGTCACTGAGACGAAGGCCATTCCTTGCAATTATTCCCACGTTAGGTGGAGAATCCACTATCACAAACCTGTAATTTTTAATTTTCTTCTCCAGTTTATCCCTGAGTATTAATTCTGGGTCTGCTCTTCCATTGGGTCTTTGGATGAACTCATATAACCTTTCTTGAGTGAAGGAGAGACCCGGAGAAGAGGGTATCACGTCCAGAGAGCCAAGCTTTTGTCGGGTCTTTCCAACATCTTTAACTACCGTATTTTCAAAATCAAAAGAATTAGACTTCTCTATGTAATCTTCAAACATAGTATCCAATGTAAGCTTTTGTTGCTCCCTCTCTTTCCAAGCACTTTCACTAATAAACGTTAGAGTGGCGTTTATTTGTGGATCCAGGTCTATCAATAAAGTTCTATTACCGTACACGGATGAAAGAAACTGAGCAACAAGACAGGATATGGTAGTTTTGCCTACCCCTCCCTTCATATTTATGAAAGATAGTACCGTAGTCATTTTGTTCCGCTCCTCTGAGTAACCTCCTTTGAAACACTGTCAATTTCGTGTACTGTACCTCTCAAATATGATGCGTTCTCGCTAACTAGTCCAAAGGCGCAGTCTTCGATATTTTCGTACATTCCATAGTGCGTCAAATTTGCACTACCCTTATAGAAAAATTTTGTTGTGATGAAGAATTTTTCGTGAAGATCATTAGTTGATTTGATTCTAGTGAACTTGGCTATTGCCCCATTCTTTTCAAGTATCTCTCTGAGATCTGTTTTTTTGGTATAGATCATTATTTCAACTCCTATATGAGATAGGTGGCAGAGAGCTCCAAAGAACGAACTTTGCTGATCTTTCCCAAGCTTGAAGTCAGGAGTCACATCTGGGATATCGAAATTAGAAATAAAGGGAGAAATGACCGTAACCCTTTCTCGCTCGACTGACATGAAAGCTCCCAAATAGTATGGAAGCGAACTAGATTTCAAACCGTATGATTTTATTTCCTCTCCTACCATATATTAACCCTTCTTGCTTGACTAAACGTTCCTCGTATCTTTCACGCGAAAAATCCTCTATACTCATTTCTTTGAAAAGGCTGGTTGTGTATCTCTCAACCACTATTCGGCTCACTTCTGAATCTTGTTCGTAGCGCTCGTGACAGTTGTTCAATTGGACGCAATCTGGGCAACCGTCAATGCAAGCAATAATGTGATCTGAATGTTTTGTCTCACTGATCTCTGCATATGAAATCTGGCTTGGATTCTTAAGCCATTCCTCGTACTTTGAAAATGTCGATTGTATAGCGCTATTAGATAAACCAAGCCCACTAAGATCAGCTTTTCTGGCAATCAATCGCGGAGAAATATTTTCGTTATCAGCGCCAAGAGGCTTTCGTGCCAAGCTTAAATCTGTCAAGTGTGATTTGCAGGTCGATAAGTCCTTAATGGTTTTCATGAAATTATATGGATCTCCAACAATGGAATCTAAGAATGAATCAGCGATCCCGGTGTCCGTCTCAGACAATTCGAATACCCGTATAATTGAGTTTTCTGGATCTATGTGGTAAGTTATATACTCAGTGTTGACTCCAGATATAAATGAAACAAGCTTTACATAGAAGTGAGCAATGGAATGCAGATAGTCTACCCATTCAAAAGGTTCTTTCCCCTTTGATACCAATATGCGCTTTATATAATCCAGCTCGTCATCGGCTGGGGATTTGATCTTTATCTCAATAACAGGTATCTGCGATATCTCCTTCCCTAAAGGCATCTCAAATTCTATTTTCACACTCCTTTTCTTATAATTTTCCGGTATCACTGTTAGGTCTTCGCCGTCTAGCAACAAATAGAGATTGTAATATTTTAGACTTGCACCAAACGCCTCCCTACCGGGTTTGTTCACAACATCACCTAGAACGTATCTGAATATTGCCCTCGATAACATCCTGCCTCGTTCAAGAGTTTTCTTATGATAAACGCATTCATATTCATCATCACTGAATACATTGTAGCAGTAGCTGCAGAATTTCACGCTCTCATCATCCGATTTTGTTTCAATATCCTCAAGACTTAAGTGGGTAGGTTCGTTGAACGTATAGTTTCCTTTCTTTTGCTTATACAACCTATCGTGTCCAATTATTCTAGTAGGGGTTACTTTCAGTGAAATACCTTTCTCTTCATTTGGCTGGGAGTCGGTTACCAGGTATCGAAGAGTCAATCTAGACTTGCTCTTAATGTTGGGTGTGGTGTAATAAGATAGCCTATGGGGCAAGTATCTGAATATAAGATCATGGAAATTCGTGTCGCCATAGTCAACCCTAGAAACATCAAGGGAGATAGTATCTCCAGTACTAAAAAAGTTTAATGGCATAAGGTATTTTATCCCTCCAAGGTACGCAACATCTTCAGAATCTTCAGGATGTCCCTGAAGCCAGTAGAATACAGATCGGATCATGTGGAGGAAAGCGTAATACGGATCGCGGTATGGAAGTGAAACATTCAGTTCATTTAGAGCCTTATTTTCGTAAACAACTTCACGGTTTCTCTGAACTGCCTGTTTCATTCTAAATAATTCTGGCACAGACCAGAGCAACCTAATAACATCGTTGGCAGCCTGTTTGTGAGCCTGATCGAACTGAGCTCCTGAAAATAATGCCATAAGGATTAGATAGGATTTCTTATAGCCGTCTACGTCGTCTCTTTGCAGATGAAGTAGCATAGCTTCGACTCGTCTGTTACACTCTTCCGGATTATCGGTAATACCGCACTTCTGAGCAATAGAATCAAATATGTCATCATTCGAATTGCTAATTACCTTGAGCGAGTCTATATTCTTGGCTATTTCTCGATCGAGTGCCTTTGCAAATGTTTCTTTTCTGCGTTTGGTTATCACACCAACACTCTGAATGCCTAACGACTTCAGTTTCTCTTTGAATTGCTTTGGGAAGAACTCTGTCTCGGCAACTCTGTATACCGCCGAGTACTCCAAATCAAAGTCATCATCTTTTTCGCCGGAAGCGATCAATTCGCTTATCTCTTCTTGAAGTTTAACAAGCGAGTGCTCCAAAACTCTAGCAACCCAAACTGAATATTGGTTTTCTGGATTCAAAGGAATGTGATACTGCTGATCCAACATTGAGTCTAAATTATTATAATAAAATCTATCTGTTGATTCATCGCCAGTAACCATCCAAATGTTTGTTTCGCTTAAATTGCGATCTCGTCCCCCTCGTCCCTTCCTCTGAATAAATGCATAAATAGATAATGGTGCCTTGTATTGAATTATGGTGTTTATTGATTTATCGTCCACACCTAATTCCATGGAACTAGTAGACAATATCAGATCGACGTCAGATATCGGCTCTGAGTATCCAGACATGATTCGTGCAATCTTGATACGCGATGTTTTAGCCGATTGATTCGTTTGAAAATAGGTTTTTGTCAGTCCATACCAGCATTCACCTTCATGGTATGGATTTCCTTTCAGCGAGCAAAATTTTACATCACAATTGGCTTCGCTTCCGTTTGGGCATCTGTATTTATCTGAACTAATGTATAACTCTTTTTCTATCCTGAAATTAGCTAGATTTCTACTCATATCTGCGTCAATAAAATCGAAATAGACACGATTGACCAAATCTCTAGAATCAAAAAAAGAAAGTATCTTTTCACGATGCGGTGTAGTCTTTATATTAACGGAATGTGTCAGCATAAGCTGCAATTGAAGAAGTAACGAAACGGTTCCTACTTTGTTATCTGAAACTTTGAGCAGCCTATATTGCTCCTTCCCACTTAAGTCGAGTTCTGTTTTCATCGGTTCTATTAGTTCAATTTCCTTAGAATCAATTCCAGTGAGTTTATGAGCAAACTCCTTTGGATTCGGTATAGTAGCGCTTGCCAAGATCAACTTAAGGTTTTCATTTATCTTTGTGAGTCTCTTTATTAAATTGGCTGCGTGAGCACCGTTAATTGATTCATAGGCATGCGCTTCGTCAAATACAATAAGTTTGCAGCTCAATAAATAATCTTCAAAATTTTGCCTGAACAACAGCGCGCTAATAGAATCGATTGTAGTGATTAATATACTTGGTTTGTTTTTTATTATTTTTTCTTTCGACACAAAAATGTTCACACTCTGGAGATCACACTTTTTGTTTTGACAAGAAAACTTTCCAACTTCCTTAGCCTTCATTCCAACCGGAGCTGTAGGTGCCCAGATTGTGCTTCTGCACAAAGGACATTTAATATTCCTGATGGCCAAACCCTGCAAATTTCCATTTGTTTTAGGTTCCAAGAAAGAATCTTCACTTTTCGCACCATAATTAATCGTAATAAAATCACTTGATCCCAAACCAGACCTTTGAATGCCAATCGTGAGATTTTTGTTCTTGAGTCTTGCCCAAATCTTGAGTATGCCAGATAATTGGTCTTGCATCAGAGATAATCTTGGGTAAATGATAACGCTTTTAGTCCCTTTCTCTAAAGCTTCGAATATAGACGTAGAAATGAAGACTTTACTTTTACCAGAGGCAGTCGGTGCAGATACAACTATACACTTTTTATCCCCCTTATCAAAAAGACTGAGTACCGTATCAAACCCACGAAGCTGAAATCCAGCGTAATCAGTATCTTCCGGGTAGATTTGAGCGAGAAACTTATTGAAATTTATGACCTTGGAGTTAGGGATTTTATCGAACTTCACCCGTCCTATATCTCGAGAGAAGACTTTGAGCTCCTTTACCAGATCCTTCCCTGTCTCCGCTTCGGTCATTCTTCTTCTCATTCTAAGAGCAAAATGATTAACGTCCCTGCTATCAAGATTAATAACAGGATCGGTTTCATGGAAGAAATATTCGATCGTTAATTGAAACACCCCTTATCATCTTCCAGATGCGGTAGGATATCAATCGTTTCGCCGCACATACCGCACACTGGTTTTTTTATTTCATCCTTTAAACTGATCGGTAGTATATCTGGCAACTGATCACTCCATTATTTTTCCGTTATCCACGTAATTCGCATATATACTACCCACATCAAGGACGGTAATTTTATGCGTAGTTCCAACTTCCATTCCTTCTATAGCTCTTTCCATGTTTTTCCTCCTTTCATAATTTCCTGTTAAGAACGCCTTTCTTATCTGTGCTTATCATATTTGGACATATATGATGTCTAGCCTCCTCATCCATCTTAAATTCCTTCCCGCATGACCTACATTTCCTTTTATCACTCACTTCCCCTTCACCTTCCCGTCTCTCACGTTGTTAGCGCAAACGCACCGCAAAGGTAATCCTGTTATTATCTAATCCCACTCCACGGTTAACTTCACCTTCTTTGACTCCTTCGAACTGAATACAGATTTCTGAACATACTGCGTGCCGATGACAGGAGTACCCAATGATTTCTCCTGAAACCTATACGTGTTCCTAGTCGCACGCTCGAACTCGAATTCTATCTCTTTTCTGTCCATCTTCTCACCCAGTAAACATTGCATTATGCCTCAATTGCCAATTTATCAGCATCAGGCAGCATGAGAACAGATGATTTACTCGAAAACAATTTATAAACCTTGTTACGATGCATATTAAGAGTTCACATTGTACTGGTTTCTGGGGATAGTACGGCCTTATAAATAGGCTCTTTTTCTCACTTTTATTCTCTTCAGAAGGCAATACATGATGTGCCATCTTTATCGGAGTTATGAACAGCAGAGACGAATCACTCTACCTGCCCGATGACCTTGCAGTGCAGAAGGCAAGGAGGTTCTACAGGAGGCATCTGTGGGACAACGACCTCAAGCCTGAGTTGATACAGCAGCTCCTTGGCCTTACAAGCGTCGGTACGACCATGATCTACATTCAGCCAGATGCTGAAGACGCATTTTCGGAGGTGGGCAGGAACATGAAAAAACTGGATTTTAATGGGTTTCAGGGAAAGGGGCTAAAAGAAACGGGCGAGTGCAACCTGAACTACATAGTATGCTCCGGTCGGGATTTGGACCCGAGTCGAGGGATTGAGAGTCCCTAATGCTTGACCTGGCTACACTACCGGAGCTTCGTTGCAGATTCCTAGGTTAAATTTATTACTTTTCCTGAAGAAATTATCCGACTTAAAGAAAACTCCAACTCATTACAAAATTCAAGTTACAACCAT
>JAKAUD010000108.1 GCA_021827885.1 Thermoplasmata archaeon
CGGAAAGGGGATCACCAAGAGATTCAATTTCTTTATACCATTCAGGGAAACTGGACTGCAGCAGATTCATGCATATTGATCATGAGGTCATGAAAAAGGGTTTCGGTGGAGGTTTTTGGAAATCCTCACATATTATTTGGGGAATGGCGTATTTAACCTTGGATATGCGTTTAAGGTTCTACCTCTGGCTCACTCCAAAACTATCTTAGCCCCATTTTTCTGGCATATGCCGAGGCTTCTTCTATTTTTTCTAACAGCATTCTTTGTTTTCGTTTTTCCCTAACTTTTGCCACTCTCTTCAATATAGCTGACTTTTCAATGTAAGTATGCTTCATGAACTCGTTAAAATCTAAGAAGGGTCGTTTGCAATGCGGGCAGATATATGAAACCGAGAATCTCTGAAAAATATACTCACTGCGGCATCTCGGGCACCTCGTGGGGCGATTTTTCCTTGTCACCCACTCATGCTCACACCAGGTGCATACCATTCTGAGAGGTAACATGTTTTTCTCGCCGTTATAAAATTTCTTTGAATCACCTGTTGGAGGCTTTAATTCCTGGAATTCCTCAGTGTGATGTATTTTTTGGTGGCAGTTCTTACATACAAGAATAGTTTTCTCCGGAAAATACGATACATGATGAATCTGAGCTTCTTCACATCCACGGATATCCAAAAAACCTCTGCACGTTTCTAAAAGCCCCTCTTCCAGTATGATCGTGCCGCACACAGCACAGAATTTCTTGGATGTGTTAATTTCACTGGCCAGAAGTCTCTTTATATACACCTCTCTGCAACGATCCGAACAGAAAAAACCAGGGGCATTAAATCTGCGTCCGCATTGATCGTTATGGCATTTTCCTTCCTGATCAACGAAGCTCAGCATTCCGTCTCTGAAGACAAAGACTGGTATTTCGAATCGTTTACTGAGATATTCGTCTGTGAATTCACTCATGTCGAAAGTTAGTTCTCCAGGTTCAAATTCTTCATAAAAAGAGATTCTCTTTGCGATTCCGTTCTCACCAAGGAGTTCAAAGTGAGATAGGATAGAGAGCCACAAATTCTCATCAACCTCCTTTGGAAACCAGTAAATCAAAGGTTTGGGATCTATCCATATAGGAACCTCATTTGTGCCTCTGAAATCTGCATAAAAGGTAACATCTCCAGACTTATAGCAAAACAAGTTTGGATTATTTTTCATCTCAATATACCCAATTCTCTCCAGACGTTCAGCAATGTCCTTTACGATCCTGAACGTCGAATTGGGAATGTGTTTACCAAACTTATCTTGCTGAATCATTCTTCTAAATCCACCCCTCCACCCATTTCCTCATTTCCTTCCTATCATTCTCCTCAAAAGGAATGTTCAGGTAATGCTCATACTGGGTTGTAGTGGTGTGCCCCTGGCTCAAGGCAATCTGCAATGCCTTGTCGGGATAGTAGAACACAAGCCATGACTCCCAGGTCTTCCTGAAGGCCTTGTTGTTGACTGGATTGCCCTCCAGGGTTCGCATCGATAGCCTCCTGATCTTCATGTCCAGGGCGGGCAGGTCCGGCAAGGGATGGGAAACCTGGAACAAATCGGGCAGCAGGGTTTTTCCCATATCCGATAATCTGATTGCCCGTTCTCTCTGCTTTGCCTTGACCTTCAGCATGGACCCGCGGGGAAGGTGGATGAACTTGCCATCAAACCAGTCCGGATTCTCCCTAAGTCTCTGGAGCTCGGCGTACCTCATCCCCGTGAGGAGCAGGGAGGTGCATATCTTCCTGGTGCACGGATCCATGGCCTCCCTTATGGTCTCGAATTCAGAAGGCCTGAGTATTCTCACCTGGAACTTTTCAGAAGATCTTACTATGGCTCTCAACGTGCTGTTAAGTCCATGATAAAACTTAACGTTTTTCATATCTCTTCTCCAGGGCGACCACGCGGATCCGGATGATGTGTATTTAAACCCAGTTAAGTTTTACTCTAAAACTTAACTTAAGTGGTTGGGGAAATTTGATCCCCAATAGATTTATTTATATTTTAGATGAAGATAAACAAATGAACAGAGATGGGTAATCCAGAATCGGTAGCTCGGTATTTTTCTAAAAAAGGGTTGCAGTGGTCAAGATACGGCTCATTAGAACAATATGTGAAGCAAGTTGGGAGAGACGCCATAGCGGACGATTTCAGAAACGACCCAGAATTTGAAACGGTTTGTGAGTATGCCAAACAAGTAGGAGAACTTCAGCTTCGATCAGATATTACTAAGTCAGTAGAAGATCTCGCAGGCTTGGTGTTCGGCATCCCGTTTGTAGGAGCTCTCGATGTCATAATCGGGGCAATTGAGGATGCCTGTGGACATAAATTTCTTGCTGGTAGATTAATAAAGGGCGGGATCTTGATTTTAACGGCGGCTGCAATCGCCTCGGCGTTCTCTGGCAGCAAAAAGAAGTAAGGTTTTCTCATGTTGTCAGTAAATGATCCCCGAGAGTGTAAAGCGATTACCAGACAGAAGTTACTCCGTTGATGGACTGTCTGCAATTGGATCGTAATAATAACGATTATTATCTCCCGTCAATTTATAATTCGTAGGACAGCTTTACGGTCCACGGGCAGTAATCACATCATTGTGCCATATTTTCATTTCGCAAGCAGTCGTCTAGCACATAGAAAACATGGAAACCATCATTACCACGTGATTAATCCTATGAATCATACATGGCATGGACCAAATTGTGGCCATAATTTATGTTACATCATAACCGTCATTCGCCGAATCATCTAAAAATCCTTTCATTTCGGGCGTGGAGAGAAAAATGTGTAACCTGTTTCGTAGGCTCTCGAGTGTGGGATCCCAGCTGAGCTCAGGGGAAAAAATTCGGCGATTGATGAATCAGATTATCCCAATGCCAAGGAGTATGAGGAAAAGTCCACCAAGCATTCCTACCATACTGATGTATTTTATAATATCTATCCTGTCAGAGTGCCTATACATAGTCCTGCCATGATAAGTCATTATAAATCTTTTTCCTGTTCCTCACGATGGAGATACACCGCAGCAAATCCCGTAAATGCTGCAGTTCCAAACCATACTTCAGCAGCCGATAATTTTGTCAGCTCAAACAATTCAATAATACCACTTGCAGCAGGTATTGAGAACACCTCGAATGCAGCAAGCAAAGACAGAAAAGATAATCCTCCAAGGACATGTTTTAGCTTGAGGTGGAACGCATCGTCAGCTCTCCTCAGCTTCCCTGCGGGAGTCTTCTTATTGCGTTTTACTGTACTCATCCCTTCTCCTCCTTAGTTTTATCCTGTGTTTTTCCTTTTTCAAATTGATCTTTTCAAACTCCGGTATTTAAAGCAGCCAGAAAATCGACCCTGAATCTCCCTTTGATTCATGTATATATAATAATAGGATAGGAGAGCAGCCGCCGCGGCATGACATTCTCCTCTCCGGATATCCCATTCCCTGTAATTTCCGGCGGTGTCATGCCGGTGTTACATGGGTCTTTGCATGACATCATTTCTTCTCATCCCTGCCCGGATCATGATCACCCTCATTCCCGGGCTTCTTCTCAAGCTCCTTTGCCGTCATCTCTGCAAGATGTTCTATCATCCGCTTCATTTCGGGAGTTATCTTCTCACCCTTCCGTATCAGCTTCGAGGCCATGAGGTCGAAGATCTCCTCCTTTGTCATGCCAGGTCTTGCGGGAGTGTTCATGGGATCCAGCGGATCCTCTTCCTGTTTCACCTCGGCAATATCCCTGCCGGTGTTCACATAACCCTCGCAGTTCGGGCAGACCGTCCTCTTTGCCCCTCCCGTATATGTCCATTCGTAGCCGCAGTGCCTGCACTTCACCCTTGTGCCTGTGGGTTCCTTCTCCTCCATCTCAGCCACGTACACGCGGTGATCGCAGTTTGGACATCTTGCAACCGCCCTGTGGCCGGAATAATCCCACTCGTATCCGCACTCGTCGCACTGGACCCTGACAGCAGGTCTTCCGTTCTTCATTACAAGGTTGCCGCCGTCAAGCAGTTCCAGCTCCTCCTGGAATTCTTTGAACCTGGATTCCATGTATTCCTTCTTCTTTGCCTCGTATTTCTCCCACAGATCCTTGGAGGGCAGCTGGAACTTCACCATCTTCACGACTATCTCCGAAATTCCTCTGCGGATCCTGGGAAACTTTGCAAGCGGATGCTCCGGATCGAATGCGTTACGCGAGAGCAGCTTCATCTTCATGAGGCCCTGAACATCGGTCGACTCGAATCTTATGTGAACAAGCTTCCTTGACTGCCGCTCAATGAACGTCTCATCAGGTACAGTGATGAATGTGAGAATCTGTTTGTACCTGAATCCCTGAGTCAGCATCCCGAACACACGTGCGGACATCTCCTGCCAGAGCCTTGCATTGATCCCCAGGCCTGCATCGTCGAACACTATCACTGATCCTGGAGGAAGGCCTGAATTGACAAGTGACAGGAATTCCTTCACGGTGAAAACGATCCTGTCGACGGAGAAGCCTGGATCGATCCTTTCTGCCAGCCTTATGGATGACAGGGATTTTCCGGAGCCGGTGTCGTGTTCGGAACCATCTACCTTATATTAAGCGTGGGGCTCGCAAAATCTGTTAACATCTTCTATCTGCTTGGAGTAATCTTTCCCTTCGCGGGTGCGACACTGGCTATAATCAGGCTACATCTTTACGGGTTCGAGGTGTTTTCTGTAATAAACATAGGGTTCGATGTCTTTGTGGTGCCAGCGTGTGCGTTCTTATTCATAAAATATAGAAGAGGTAGGATCATTGAATAATTTATCAGAGGAAACAGGAAAGATCAAACGACATGTAATATGTGCTTGCGGAGCAACCAAAGAATGCAACAATGATGTTGGACCTGTGAAGGCATCAGGTTATTTGGCAGCACTATGAAAGGAGAGTAAATTATGGAACTATCGCAAGATGAGGCGAATAACCTAATAATGATCGAAAAGAAGAGAAATGGAAACCAGT
Organism: Thermoplasmata archaeon; assembly: GCA_021827885.1. The sequence continues at coordinate 4,997 of JAKAUD010000108.1, forward strand.
CATACATGTTTCCTTCCCCGGGTACCCATACTGTTGTGCCTCTCCTGTCGCTGGATGGAACTATTGAATTCACTCTAAACTTCTATCACGCAATCAAAAAGCGAAACAAGATCCAAGCGGCCGAACTCTATGAAAAAGGAGTATTGCTACTGAGGATGTGTATAGGAGGAAAAAATCATATCAACCCACAAGGAAGTGCACCTCTATCTTTATTCTCGGCCCTGGAAGGGCGGGACACTGGAGAAAATCACCTCCATTACTATGTTGAAGGATGGGGAACCAGCTGGTCTATCCCACTGGACATTGACCCGAACCTATTTTATCCTTTGACTCGTTTATCATACTATTTTATGGACCTATGCCATGTAGTTGATAAGCCAGTTATGATTGGAGGTCTATGATGGAAGTATCCACTGTCGCTTTGATGATTGACGAATATGCAAAATGGCTCAGAAGCAGGGTTGAAATTAAAAAGATAAACGAAACCGATTATGTTGAAATTACTACTCCTTTTCTAGATCGGGACAACGATACAATCCAGCTTTTCATGAAAGAGACAGAGGATAAAAAAATCCTTCTTTCCGATGGAGGGGACACAATCTCAGAGCTTGAGACAATCGGAATTGATGTTTCGAGAGGAAGGAGAAAGGAACTTGTGGAAACAATACTCAGACAGAATGGTGCTAAGTTGGATAATTCCGAGATTGCAGTCATTACTACCTATGAAAATTTCCCAATTGCCAAGAACAATATAATACGTGCAATTCTTGCTATTAATGACCTGTATTACCTGACCTCCAGGACCGTTTCGACAGTCTTCAAGGAAGAGGTAGAGGAATTCCTGCAGAAGAACGAGATCCGGTATTCCACGGGGTTTGGGCTGATCGGTAGAAGTGGCCTCTACCAGCCATTTCATTTCCTAATACAGTCAGCTCACCGTGACATCGTGATGCAGGCAATAGGCAGGCCGATAAGGCAGTGGATATCCCTTTTCATAATGTCCTGGAGTGATGTAGCGGCTCTCAGGGGCCATGATACGGTGTCATTTGGTGTGCTCAATGATGAAGCTGTCAGCGTCGATGAGAGCCTGATAATGGCTATGAAAACCTATGATATCAGACCCTTTCTGTGGTCAAAAAAGGAAGTGTTGCTTGCTGAGATCAGAGGATAGCGATGTGGGCAGATTATGAAGAAAAATGCAATTAGGCATGCAATTATTTTGCGTGGTCCACCTGGGGCTGGAAAGACATCGGTAATCAAATATCTTCATAAAAAACTGCAAACCAATACTTCAGTACGCATTGTTAATCTTGACGCTGAGTGGGGAGATGACCGCTTTGGAAGTACAGAGCCTAGGCACTACTCCGACCTAGAGAGACTTACTGAGGAAATCGTGTTGGTTGAGATAGGATATGGGAACGATGCAACCTTTAGACCGAAGGTTTGGTGCGATAAACTGAAGAATGCAGGATATAATCTTAGCTTATTTCTTCTTGGATGCTCAGAAGATATCTGCATCAAAAGAGTTAAACAAAGGAATGCTGGAATGCTAGAATCATACGCAAGAGACTTTTGGAAAAGATATCAGTGCAACCTCGAATTCACTGATTTTCCTTCGCATGCAGGGGTCAACCAAGTTGAGTTCAATACCGACGCACTGAGTCCAGATGAAATCTCAGAGAAAATTCGTAATGAAGTTGGCTTTTAAAGAGTATTTACCATATCAGAAATTGACAGGAGTTCGGAAGATCGTAGGCAGGAGAGCAGGGGAAGACTACGGATAGAATCACTTACACAAAGGCTAGCTGAGCCAGACTGGTAATCGCATGCGCGCATAGGAAAATAAGATATGATCCAGATAAGAAGTGATTGTCAACTAAACCTACCTTCGTAATGCCGGTAAAAAGTATATAAAACCCCGGTCAGGAATTTCTGTCAACTTTAAGAGTAGCTCTCTGCACAATTCCCTGAGGTCTCTCAAATCCATGATTGCGAAATATCTTCATGCCTTCGTGGCAATCCTTATTAACGGACTGGCGGTAAAACATGTGAGTTGATTATCTTGCCAAGCACATGCCATTGCGGAAACGTTTTTATGCCATCCGGCTGCTGTCATAGGGGGTGAAATTCCACCAGTATCCGCATCCCCATTTCTTTGTCCCATTGTGGTCCAGAGGGGTTAGCATATTCTATAACCTTCTGCGGCTCTCCGAATATCTCAATCATATCAAGACTAACCGTTGGTGGGTTCATGAGGTATTTACACGCGCTACCTGACAGACCATAGCAGATTTGACATGAACGACTCGGCGCGTTCTACAATGGACTTGAAGCTGTGCCCCTCCAACTCATTGGCAATGTTTTCAGGCAAAAGAACGTATCTCCAGGTTTTAGGTTGATTCTCTGGATGATTATTTGCATTTGATACAGTTCTGCAGAACTGCTGGGCCGCGATCATCTTCGACTTAACGTCAATATCGTTGTATGCATCTTTCTCTGATTTGGTCTCAAAAATGAACATAGCGTCACCCGTTTTAATCAGGAAATCCGGGTAGTATCTCCCTATGAAACCCTTGCTGTCCAGATAGGCTATGGAGAACCTGTGAACGTATTGATCAAGTTTAACATACGCTGAAACACCCGAATCCTTCTCCAAAACAGATTCAGCAAAACGCTTTTCAAAGCCCCCCCTTGGTCCGAAGTCAAGGTACGGATAGATGCACCTTCTCGTCCTGAGCGATCTCTCAATGGAAACTTTCAACTCGCGGTATGTTGATAGGGAGACCCACTCAACCACCGTTGAACTCACTGCCCTCTTATTCGAAATGAATCGTGTTATTCCTTTCCTCAGATTAGTTACAATAAACTCTAGAAGCTGGAAATTCCTCAACTTAACGGCATTGTCCTGGATGTTAAAGTCGATCTTCCGCCCGAACAGGATTCCTGAAACATACTTGTCCGTCATTGCGGCTATTTCGCTGAAGTATCTTGTGAGCCAGCTCATATTCCTGCTTCCACCTATGATCTCAAGCGTGGCATTTCTCAGAAAACTGGTATAGCTGAAATCTTTTTCTTCCATATTCCAGTCCTGCATGAACTTGGTCTGTGGGTGAAAATCGGTTATTATAATTGATTTAGGTTCGAGCTGATCAAACGGCACCGGACATGGTTGCAGTTCATTCACGTCAAAATATGAGAAATCGATTTCTTCCTGAACAGTGTCCCGATATGATGCGGGCCAACATAGATCAAATTCTGCGATTCTGCTCTCATCTATCGTTACCAGAATACGCTTGGAGTCAAGTGCTAGGGTTTTTGATTCGCCGGAAGAAAGCAAAGCACCAGCATTTTTCAGATCAGTATATATCTGGTTGTACTTCGGATGTTCAACTATGAAAAGGAAATCATATGAGTTGATGAGAGGCTCGTTCTTCCTCAACAATTCCATGTTCTGAAGCTTTGGTTCCCAGTATTCATCCTCCGTGAACATCAGCCTGATTCCTCTTCCTATGATTTGCTCTGTCAGTAGGTCGGAATCTGAGGGCCTGAGCACCACAAGTACACAAACGTTTCTCACGTCGAAACCCTCCTTCAGCATCATAACGCTAACAATTACTCTGACTTTACTCTCATAAGCGTCGCTGGCAAATATTTTCTCCTTAAGGCTCTTGTACTCATCCTCTGACAGACTATCTTTCTTATCACTGTGTATGGTAAGCACGTGTGTTCCCTCTTCATCTCCAGCGAGCTGTTTCACATATCCTGATATTTCCTCTGCTTCAGCGTTGTCGCCTGCTACGATGAACATTAATGGTTTCTTCTGAATATCCAGTTTCCTGAAGTCATCTTCCAGCTGCTGCAGTTTCTCGTAGCCAACATGCAGCATGTGTCTCTGGACATCGCTCAAGCTCAGGATTTTCTGCGCCTCGTCTTTGTGTGCCGTGACAGTGAATTTCTCGTTCTCGGACAGATTTTCAATCTTTTCAGAAAGATAGGAACTTTTCTCTATGAATATCTGCTTTACCAGCATGTCATTCATGGCCTCGACGAGTCCATAGTCATAGATGACATGCTTCATCCACTCCTTCTTCTTGCCGTTGATTGCATATGGTGTTGCCGTAAAATCATACTGGATAAACGGTCTGCCCTGTTTATCTTTGATATTTGCGTATAGCCTTTCAACTGATTCCTGCCACCTCTTCATTTCCTTGTCCGATGCATTGTGCAGGTGATGTGCCTCATCGTTTATTACAACGAGGGAGTCGTTTGCAGTCAGGAACTCATAGAAATTCTGAACCCTGAAGGAGTCACGGTCTTCTCTGAATTCTATTCCCAGGTCTTCCGAGATCGTTCTTTCCCTGCCGGTGACGTCAATTAGTTGATGCCAGTTTGTGATCATTACATATGGTTCGCTAGTTGGCTGGGTGTGTCCAGTGATATCATCCTTGGTGTAAATCCTCAGGTCAAATTCCGACCGCCATGATTCCGGCATGAACAGATCGTTTTCCAGGTCGGACGTCAGCTTGTCCCTTTTTCCATCTTTCACCTTTCCGAGGAAACTGTCAAGCAGGCGCTCATATACTATGTTTCCTGGCGCCACAAGCAGGAAGTATGGCGAGAAACGTCCATCGTCGTGTTTCAGTTTGTTGAAGTACTGCCAGACAGTCAAAGCATTAATCACCCACGTTTTTCCTGTGCCAGTCGCCATCTTGATGGCAAACCTCGGGAATGTCATTTTTTCCAGCTCCTTTTCTATGCCTTTTCCTTGGATCTCTTCGCCATCAAATAAGTTGAAAAGTTCTCCGGGTGTTGGAGCACCAAGCACCTCATAACAGTAGACTATAGTTTCTATGGCCCTTCTCTGGGAAAGATGAAATCTTGTACTCTCATGAATTTCCGTGTTGAACCAGTATTCTAGGAGTTCCCTTGTTACAGGTGTTATGTTCCTCCCATCCTGAGAGGCGTATCCGTTTTCGGACCATGTTTCAACTTCTTTCATTATTCTCTGCGCGAGGGGGTGTTTTGCGAAGTATTGCTTGTCAGAAGCTTTCTGAGACATAATGCTACCTCACATTGATCTTTTTGGATGCGGAAGCATCGTTGCCGAAAACGTCAACAACCCTGATTGCTATGTTATATTCCTTTCCCCTTTTGACCCTGAAATCGGCCGTTGTAATCACTGGATCCTTTGACTTGCGGTTCCTGATTGCCTGCCACATGCTCTTGAAAGTTGTGGAATCATAATCCCAGTCAACGGACCAGAAATCGATGAGGTAGGCATAATTCTGTCTGAGAAGCTCTTCTGCTTCTTTCTTCTTCTCTTCATCCCTTATGGGGTTATCCATCACTACATACTGCTCAATTGATATCTTGACTACAGCTTCGTCACCACGCTGATCAATCACCTCAGGCTCAGAGACCTTAAGATATGGTTTCTGGTAAAAGGTAATTTTGTCAGCAAGAGATGGATCACCAACCTTTGTGCTTCTGAGGTATTTATATACATCAGAGGGAATTATTTTTGAATCAATTTTTGCATTCACGTTGGAGCTCAATTTTCTGAGATCCTCATCGTAATTGTAGTCATAGTCCCATGCCAGGATTACAAGGTTTCTGTAACCTCGGCCGTCCAGCGCTAAAGCATCCTTGGAAAGTTCCACAGCCTTCCTCGCCGTCATGGGGCGGTCTGGTTCACACACGTAAACCAGGGTATTCCTGTCTGTGTTGCTTATTCCTATGCCTGGCCTGTCATCCCTCGGGGTTGCACCGTACAGATTAAGAATTATATCATACATCTCCCGAAGCTTTACCTCGTGAAGGTAAATGAGCTGGCGTTGATAGTTACCAAGATTCTCTATTATGAATGGATTTGCCCTTTGGTATACCAGACGTGATCTGGTGACCTGGATTGCAGTTTTTGACAAGTCCGTGGTTATCCACCTGCGCTTCAATCTCTCTGCCACTGCAGCAGTAGTGCCTGATCCACAGAAGAAATCTGCAACGAGACTGTTCTCACTGGATGAAGACCTTATGATTAGCTCCAAAAGGTCCTCTTTTTTTTCTGTGGGATATCCCTGTGTAAAAGAATAAGCGGTGATATCGTCCCATAAACTGTCCCTCAGTGCATAATCAGATGATGGGATAAAGTATTCAGGTTTACCAGTACTTGGATTAGATCTCAGGTTACCTTCGGCTATGGCTTCTTCAGCCCTGTCTTTGGTCCAGCGCCAGTGATTTCCTGGGTTTGGTCTATAACCAAATAACTCATAATCCATCCCATTTCTTATGCCAGGAGCCTCGAATGAATGCCATCTATCGGGTTTCTTCACTTCCTTTATGGCAGGTTCAATCAAATGTTCCGATGATTTTGCGTAGAACAGTATATAGTCAACAGCCACATTAAGTGACGGAACACGTTCCCTTTCCCTAATGTTTTTGCGTATTCTCCTGACAATTATTTCATTCCGGAAATTGTCCTTTCCAAATATCTCGTCCATAATTATTTTGATGTAATGAGATGCATTCTGATCGCAATGCACGTATATCGCTCCCTTGTTGCTTAGTAGCCTCTTCATGAGTTGCAGTCTTGGATATAGCATATCCAAAAATGAGTCAATACCCCTTTCCCAGGTATCAGTATAGGCAAGCCGCTCGCTTATCGGCAGCTCCATCTCAAACTCTTTGTTTCCAATTTTCACATCGTTCGGAAAATTAAAATTTTCCCCGGTATTAAAAGGAGGGTCAATGTAAATTAGATCGATTTGACCTTCGTAGCCCTGTGAAAGAAGTGCTTGCATTATTAGTAGATTATCTCCCCATATCATTCTATTAGGTGCATCCGGAATACTCTGTTTCTCGTTTTCAAGGAAGCTACCAAGAGCTCCAGTTGCACTGTTTGGATAAACAACCTCGGCAGTTTGGAACGTCAGATCTTTTGCCGATGGCTCCTTTCTTGGTTTTGAAGCCCAGACCAACCTAGCAGTATCCCTCTGCTTTCTTCTTTCATTACCAAGCCGGGTTCTCTCCTGTAAAACCGTTTCTTCAAAGTTTTCATCGCCTTCCATTGCTTCACACTCTTTGTTGAACTTTGATGTATTCATCATTTCTAACATGATTTAGGGTCGTCATAATTCTCACCAATTTCTTATTTGCAACCTAAGAACGTATTTTAGGTTTTCAATGACAATCCTGCTCACACATTTCGACTGTCCAACAAAGATTTCCTTTTCGGACAGCAAAAACATGGGGAGGGGGGTATATAAATGAACAGGTCACTTTCGAGAGGTATGCCTTTCAGGCAGAAATTCAAGTTTTTCTCTATCTATTGATTTTAGTATAGCATTTTGAAAAGACATGAGGATTTCCCAAAACCATTCGATATAGTACAATGTCTTTCCTAAACATTGTAAAATCAGCCAATTATGCCATAAATACTCTGAAATATGGTGAATT
>JAKAUD010000034.1 GCA_021827885.1 Thermoplasmata archaeon
CTCTTTAGTAGATATATCCATTCCAGTATACGTGGGATGATCGCCTCCTTAACGGTTATCCCACACAACTTAGATGAATATCTTTGTTGTAGGTTGTATCTCAACCTCTTAAGCATTCCATCACGCTAATAAGAAGGAAGAAATTAACATAGTAGAATATACAAGATCACTTAACACGATAGATAATTTCATCCCGTTCAGCACACGATCATCCATTTCTAGATCGGTTTCTCTTTTTGACGTTATATATCTATTGCATAATTTGAATGAGAATGCAATATGAATTCACAAATACTTAAATATATGAGATAATACTTTCTTGGATGGTTTTACAAAAAAGAGATGTATTTCTCCTCGATTTTATACTTGGGTTTCTGCTTCCAGCGGTCATCACCTTTGTAATTCTATTTCCATTATTTGCAAAGCCAGGATATATCCTCCACGGAGATACGGGATGGTATCTATATGCCAGCGTCCCAGTATACTTAAAACAGATGTTTTTCACATGGCACGAGGGCCCTTTAAGTAGCAATGGGTTCTTTTTTCTCGCCTTCACACTACCTTTATTGCCTTTTGGCTCATACTTTGCAAATCACGCATGGGTCTTTTTACTAGCTTTTCTACCAGGAGCTACGTCTTACTTTTCCATAAAGAAAACTCTGAATCTCATTAATGGTCCTAAAAATAGTGTTTTAATGCACATTTCAGTGGTGATAGGCTCAGTTTTTTATTTAGTAAACTGGCAAAATTACGGATTAGATAATCCAACAATATCTTGGGCCCCTACATATATAATATTACCAGTTCTGACTTATTTCCTCATTAAGATATATAAAGAAAGAAAGGTTCAAGATATACTTATATTTGCCCTTGTTTCTGCTTTAGGAGATACAGTTCCTGACTGGATCGTCTTCCTATTCGTAGAAAATCTTTTTGTTCTCATTGCTGTTCTCTCTTTTAATGCACTTAATATCAAAAAAATCTCGCAATATTTACTGACTACCATATACCTAGTAGTAGCTACTTTCCTAGCCAACGCATATATGTTGATAGAGATAATCGGCGGGTTCATATTTGGGGCGGGAGGGGTTTTTGCCTTTTACGGATCTCCACTCTCAGAAATTGTTACTGCTGAAAATGAAAGTTTTTACCATCTAATAGACGTACTAATGTTCGGTCAACCAAATTTTTATTCATTTGGATTAAATCCTATAAACTGGACCCCTTTTAACGTAACTATACTAATGTCGGCAATTGCAATATTTCTCTATACTTTAATAGGTTCTAGCGGATATAAGAAAACAAAACTCAGCTTTACAAATCCTTTGTCATATTCTATTTATTTCATTCTGCTAATAGCAATTTCGTTGTTTCTAGCGAAGGGATTTAATCCGCCGTTTGGATTCTTGTATAAATACGTCATCCTATTATCCCCTCCTGGTATTGTAGGCATAACATTGGATATAGGTCCTTGGCTTATCCTAGCTGCCCTATCGTATTCATTTTTGTACGCAATTGGATCGTACCACGCTTTCTTTAGGCTAGTCTATGAACCACCAAGCGGAAAAGAAAAAAAAGAGAAAATAAAAACTGTGAAACCTTCTAATTACTTTAACAAAGATTATTTCGTAAAATCCGCATCTTTCGTCATCATAATCATACTCTTGGGAGGCGCGACTGCATCTGCGATCAGTACCACCGACGTTCAACTGAGATACTTTACTTATCCAGATTTTTCACCATTGTATTTTCCTGAACCATATATTAAGGTGACTGATTTCATTGCATTCACCAATCCAAATGCTTACGTGACTTGGTTGCCATATAACGGAGCTTATTCGTGGGAAAACCATTATGCAGTTGGTAATTTAATAACGAATCTTGGAGGAGATTTATCCCAGTATTTTGTTAATCCTCAATATCTGTATCCATACTTAGTGAACAATACTATCAATCTGGCCGATCTTCTAACCGTCGGCGATATCAAATACTTGATTATCGACCAAAGCGGCATATCTCCAGTTAAACTAAGCTTTCAACAACTCGTCAACCTAATTGAAAAACAGAAAGATATTAAATTAGTATACCAAGTTTCGTGGTTAATGGTTTTCGAAAATGAATTAAATTTCTCTGTTGTTCAGGCACTAGATTACTCGCATCCATTTGTTTTCAACAATTATAGCATTGTAGCATCTAGTGTTTTGAATCCTCGGGTGGAAAATGTTAAGGAGGTTAGTCCGGTGCAATACTCCTTTAACTACTACTCCGTAAATACAACTTTGATCATATTTCATAACGTGTACTCAAACGCATGGGTACTTAGTGTCGACGGAAATGATTACAAGCCAATTCCTCTATACAGTGGGGCAGAAATGGGATTCATTGTACAAAAGGGATTTGGACATGCAACTCTCTATTACGAACTACAAAATTATTATTATGCAGGTGCTGGTACAACCATAATATTTGCAGTGATTTCCTTTTGGTACATTTACAGACAAAGGAAACTTGGGAAGAAGGGAGGGATGATCAATCAATAATCATCACTGCTGCTTTCTTACTTTTACCAAGAACGATATAGATGGTGCAATACTGAACATCAAGAGATTCTATGGAAAAGTTGACGAAATAGTCGTAATTGATTCTTCGGATTACAATAACCACCTTCAACTATTGGAAAAAACAAAAGATTACGGAGCTAAGATTTATCACCTACTACCAGTAGGATTCACACCTCCACTCATGATATATGCGTTAAAGAGAGTTTCTTCAGAAATGGTAGTTCAATTGGACTCGGGAGAAGAGGTATCTGAGGTACTTCTCAAAGAAGTCAATAATCTGATGGCAAATGATGCGTATGCCGTAAGACGAATCGAAAAACCCTACAACAGTTATTCTTGGCAAGTCAGAGTATTCAGAAAATCTAAAGCCATATTTCTCGGATACCACCATGAAATGATAAGTGTAAACAATAAAATAGTGAAACTTAAAGGGAAGGACTTCTTTATTTCGGGAATGACTGACTTAGGAAATCTCAACAAGATGAAGAACTATCTGGCCCTAGATCTACTTGAACGACCATTAACTTATAGTTCCCTTTTTTCGAAGATTCAGACTGGCAAGAGAACAGGTAAATCGGTCTTTGCAGACTTACCAGCATCGTGGGTCGTTTTACTTCTATATAAATTAGTTCTATTTTACTACACTGTTGTCTCAAACTCAAATGCAGAGGAGTTGAAACTACATCTTAGATATTTGAATTTGCACCAGAGTGCATATAAAAATATCACTCCTGATTGTTTTGACAAACTCACAAGGATCCGAAGGGAGATAGAAGCAAGCGGTGGACCAATTAAATATCTGTGTTTCGATGATCTAGATTATGTCGATTCCATTAGCAACAGCGAAGCATTCGAATATGACGGAATATCCATTTTCTTTTACTTGGTAAATTTCAGATTTGAGAATGGGAAATGCGCACCAGAAATAGATTACAAAGAGTTAAAAACCGATACCCTATATACTGCTCTAATGGATGCCTTTTTTAATGCTCTAAATGGGAAATCCTCGAAATATAAGTGATTATCCACGTGCCATTTTGGTCAGAGACACTAGACTGATCTTCTCATAAGAACCGAGTTATTTTGTGCAAGGATGCGATCTTAAGAGGGAACAAGGTTGACTATTCTCGTGATTACCTAAAGAATCTATGGTCTTACATACCGCTTCATAGAATTTTTCCCACTGTGAAACCTATGGCAAAGATTTTCTATCTTGAGTTCATAGATTGCAAAGGTTAGTTCAGCATGAAGGAGTTGACAAATAGCTCTTTGGCGGGAAGTGAGTTACATAAGTATGGAATAGCGCTAGAAGTGATAAGAGAGCGATTTAGTTGGACTCTGGATCGGAAACTTCGGCCCTTGAGAAGTAGAAAATTCTGTTCAGATTTTAACGATACAATTTCATATATTTACAGAGAAAATGTGAAGATCGACGCATTAATGAATGAATCAAAAAAGGCAGATTTGTTAAGTGAAATCGACAAGAATCTAAGGAAAAATGTGCCTCAAAAGGAATTTAAGGATTACTTCGTATCCAACAAAGGATGGTTCGATATAGTAAAGTTATTAAACGTCCTTACACAGTTAATAAGGCCAAAGATAGTAATAGAAACTGGTGTGGGGGAAATTGGACTCAGCAGTAGTTTTTTTTTGCAGGCCCTTGACACCAATAGTGAGGGTACTCTCTACAGTATAGATCCAGACCGCTTTTACTCTCTGTACGGATACCACGTTGGAGGAGGAATTCCCGATAGACTAAGAAAGAGACATAAGTTGATCGTAGGAGGATCCCAAGCCAAGCTGGAGCCTATGTTGAAGGAGCTTGGAGGGGTTGATATATTTATGCACGACGGTGACCACAGGTATTCAACGAAATTGTTCGAGTATGAAACAGTTTTTAAGTATATCAATAAGGGCGGGTTAATTTTTTCGGATGATACTTGGGACAGTTCATGGGATATTTTTGTAGGAAGACATAAGTTGAATTCGTGCTCTTTACGTTATGGGGATAATGGTATATTTTCCATAGCGAGAACTTAAGCTAAATTATCTAAGTTACTAATGGCAATTTAACCAAACCTTTGTACTCGGTGGTCTATACTCTTGTGGAATTGAAAAGTATTATACAGCTCCAAGTTATATATGCTCAGTGTACAAAAAAATCGGCAAATGCAGGGTTTGCGGGTCGAGATCTCTGATGGGTATCCTGAATCTTGGGGAACAAACAGTAAAAGATTTCGTGGATGATCCAAATGACACAAGTAGAAGAGGACCCCTAGACCTATTGATTTGTGAGAATTGCGGTCTGGTGCAGCTTAAGCATACTTTCAGTAAGGAGTACTTATATTCGCACTACTGGTATAAATCTGGCACAAGTCCAACGATGGTCAAAGAACTCAGAGGAATCGTTGAGAGCGCGAGGAGATTTGTAACATTGAAAGAGGATGATATCGTTGTAGATATAGGTAGTAATGATGGGACCCTTCTAAAGCAGTATCGCGAAATCAAGTTGAATAAGTTGGGGTTTGAACCGTCTAATGTCTTTAAAGAAGATTATTTGGACCAAATCAGAGTTGTAAATGGTTATTTCAACGACGCATCATACAACGAACTGTTTCCAGGAAAGAAGGCAAAGATTGTAACTAGCATCGCTATGTTTTATGATATTGACGACCCCAACACTTTTACAATAGAACTAAAAAGAATACTTGATAAAGAGGGAATTTGGATTATACAAATGAACTATCTGGGGCTCATGTTAAAAAATCTAGGCTACGACAACATATGCCACGAGCACGTGTGTTACTATAGTTTAAGCAGCCTCAGATATTTACTTGAACTCAACAGTTTTGAGATTGTCGATGCTGAACTCAACAACGTAAATGGAGGAAGTTTCAGGGTGACGGTGAAGCACTCAGAAGATAAGACTAAGAAAGTCAATAGAACCGCTATAGATAGTATTTTGAAAAAGGAATCGAAATTGAGATTATCTGAGACTTCTACTTATTCACAATTCAAAAGGGATATAGAGAAACAGAGTAAGACGTTAAATAGTCTCATTTCGAAGATAGCAGAAACAGGTAAAGAAATATTGATCTATGGGGCATCGACTAGGGGGCTCGTAATACTAGAGTACTGTAAGATCGACAAAGATAAAGTACGATATGCTACAGACAAGAGCTCTGATAAATGGGGGAAATATCTTGCTGGGACCGGCATAAAAGTCATTTCATTAGAAGAATATAGAAAACTCGATCCTAGTTATCTTCTTATTCTTCCTTATCAGTATGCAAATGAAATAGCATTTCAGGAAAGAGAATTCCTAGAGAAAGGAGGGAAAATGATAATACCGTTGCCCAAAGTCAGAGTTATAGATAAGAACTTTCTGACGATAAGAAACGAAGCAGAAAAGGAAAAGTTCTTGGAAGGATACGATCGGTTATGAAAGTTGTAATCTTAGCAGGTGGTTACGGTACAAGACTGAGCGAAGAGACTTTGCTGAAACCGAAACCGCTAGTTGAGATAGGTGGAAAGCCGATTCTCTGGCATATAATGAAATTATTTAATCACTATAATTTAAATGAGTTCATTATATGTTTAGGTTATAAGGGCGAAATGATAAAAGATTATTTTTCTAATTATTTAACTCATAACAATGACCTTTTTGTTGACATCCAGAATGGGAGAGTTGAGCATCTGCACAACAAGAATGAAAATTGGAAAGTATGGTTGATAGACACGGGGATGGAAACAATGACTGGTGGCAGAATGAAGAGAATAAGCAACTTGGTAAACGGAGATACTCTTTTGATGACCTATGGTGATGGAGTTTCAAATGTGAACATTCAGGAGTTATTGGATTTTCATCGCAAGAAAGGTAAACTCGTTACATTTACCGCAGTGCAGCCTGAAGGAAGATTCGGCGTTGTTCATTTAGATACTGACGGCACGGTCAAGTCCTTCGTTGAAAAGCCTCCAGGTGATGGAGGATGGATTAATGGAGGATTTTACGTAATTGATAAAAGGGCTCTAGATTTAATTAAAGGGGATGATACAATCTGGGAGAGAGAGCCCCTCGAAACTCTTGCGTCAACGAGAAATCTCGTAGGTTATAAGCACTATGGCTTTTGGAAAGCAATGGACACGTTAAGTGATAAAAATAATCTAGAAAGCATTTGGACCTCCGGAAAAGTTCCTTGGAAGGTCTGGTAGTATTGAAAGTACTCATATTCGGGGGGACTGGTTTCATCGGGTCCAACGTACTGAAGTTGTTTTTATTGAACAATGCAGAGGTTCATACAACTTATAGGTCCTTATCGAATCTTTGGCGCGTAAATGAAGTAAAAAATGAGATAAATCTTCACAGAGCTGATATAAATATCCAAAGTACGGTGGAAAGGATAATTAGGAAAGTGAGGCCAGATGTGGTCATTAATTGTAGTGGATTAGTAAGGGGATTCAATATGAAAGACCAAAAAGGAGTTATCAATAGTAATTTCCAAAATACGGTGAACATTGTCAATTCTTGCATAAATCTGAACGTTGATAGATTCATTAATACTGGGAGTGCATATGAATGCGGTTTTTCCAATCGTGCCATAAGTGCTATCAATTGCGGTGATAGACCAATTGGACTCTACGGTGTGACCAAAAGAGCCGAGAGTGCATATATCGATTTTATAAACAAGAAGTATTCAAGGAATTTCACAACTCTAAGACTTTTTACACCTTATGGTTATTATGACTCTCCCCTCAGACTTGTACCCTATATGTTTCTTTCTCTAATTAACGGACTTACTCCTATCATCAAGACGCCAGATTCAATCCGAGATTTTATATTTGTAGAAGAAGTGGCAAAATTCTATTATAGGATCGCAGAAAATCCGGAACTACTGGGGAAAGCAACGACTGTTAACGTGGGGACAGGAATTCCAACCAAAGTATCAGAAGTCTCATCTATAATAACTAATATGTTTGGCAAGACATACAGAGTTGAAAATTTCGAAAGAAATGAACCTATATCCCTCTTTTCCCGGGGGGAGTTTTATTTACCATTGTTGGGGAGAGCCCCAAACAGAAAATCGCTTATCTCTCGTCTTAAGAAGACCAAGGAATGGTTTGAGAAGAATAAAGGATACTATGAAAATTTCAATTTTAAAAGGAGTGAGAACACTGGATCGAATTTTTTCAACTAAGTTTTTGAAAGGAAAGAAGGTATTAGTGACAGGCCATAGCGGATTTATAGGTTCGTGGCTGACTCAGTCGTTGGTCTTGGAGAAATGCGAGATTCTTGGTTACTCATTGAAAACTCCTTCACATCCAAATTTACACGATATTCTTAAGACAGAGAATCAAATTACCGAAGTAAAGGGGGATATCCGGAACAAAGATTTACTAACGAAAGTAGTGAAGGATTTTGATCCAGAAATCGTATACCACCTAGCTAGTCAGCCTATCGTACTGAGGTCGTATGAGCATCCCGAGGAAACCTATCTAACCAACGTAATCGGTACCGTAAATTTGCTAAACTCTCTAAGAAATGTTGGGAGTGTAAAAACTATAGTAGTGATGACCAGTGATAAAGTTTACAAGAACAATGAGGTTGGTACCCCTTTCATTGAATCAGATGCACTCGGTGGAAACGATCCATACAGTGCAAGCAAGGCCTGTCAAGATGTAGTCGTGAATTCATTCAGAGAGAGTTATTTTAGCTCTTCGGGAGTCGGAATATCCTCAGTCAGAGCAGGTAACGTTATTGGGGGAGGGGATTGGGGAGAAATGAGAATAGTTCCTGACATCGTTCGACGACTTTCAAAGAGCCAGCCTGTAAATCTTAGAAATCCCAAATCAACTAGGCCATGGCAATATGTATTGGATTTGATTAGTGGTCTTTTTCACCTTACAGATAGAATGTTGTCGAGTACATCATTTGCTGGAGATTGGAACATCGGACCCATTATATCAGAGCCTACTACCGTTAAGGAACTAACGGAAAAAATTCTCTTTATATGGGGGCAAGGAAAGTATTCAATTGGTAGATCGAATGAAGTGAGAGAAGCAAAGCATTTGGGACTTGATATAAGTAAAGCAAGGAATATGTTGGGGTGGATTCCAATATTTGATCTAGACAGAACACTCAAAGAAACGATTGAGTGGTATAAGAGTTATTATATAAGAAAAGAAGACATGCAACTCAGAACAAATTCAGCTATAAGGCGATACTTGACAAAGAGTAATAGTACTAAGGAATAAATCAGCCCTAAAATAGTGCATAAAGCTAAGTCCGCAACTGGGACTCTCAACTGACAATGAACTATACTAGACGAGAGGATTTATACAGGTCACAAGAATATAATAAGCATTGAATTATACGATAGTATAATCAACGTGTGGAGTAGCTATAAATGTCTGAGATTAGCATAGAGGTCGTCACGAATTACGACCCACGCATAACGAATCTTCTCGAGTCAATTAGAAAGCAGACGTTTCAAGGCTATGAAGTAATAGTAGTATCTTCCGATTCAACTGTAAAAGAGCTCGTTAGTCCTTTTGATCTCAAGTTTGTCATAGCCGAGAATACAGGCACCTTATATAGACGTATTCTAGCGCACGAATTTTCCTCTTCTAAGAGAGCTCTTCTTTTAGAGTCTTCGCGGTTCCTTGTACCAGATGCTCTAGAAGAGCTAATCAAAACTAGAAATGACCTTAAGATTGTGGAGGAAAAAGACGTAGGAAATAATTACATTTCAAAAATTCAAAATATAGAAAGGAAGAAAGATTTGTTGAATACAAAGAATTTCGATCCAGATTTCCTGGCAGCAGAGCCGAGATATTTCAACTCGGAAGTGTTAACTAGTGCATTTACTAAAATTAGAAATATTCCAGCTGAAATTCTCAAGAAAATTCAATGGGGGGATATGGATATAATCTACTATGAAACCTTCAAAATATCACAATCTGTCGAAGTAATCAATAAACCCCTGATTTTTCATTATTCTGATGAAAGTATAACCGAGCTTATCAAAAAGTACTACAATTATGGAGTGAGTAGTCGCGAGTTAAATTTTACAATTTATAGGAACAATTTTAAAATGAGAAATCATTTTCGTCCGTTTTCTGGTCCAGTGGATACTATCTTGGTATACTCACTTTGGACGATAAAGGCAGTATCTTTTGCTATTGGTGCATATCTATAAGCACTATTATAAATCATTCTAAATGCATAATTTTTTCATTAGAAATGTAATTTTTCAAGTCATTCTCAATTCTTGATAGCCTTTGAATTCTTCTATTGGAGATATAAAGTATGATATGTAGACTAGTTCGTTCAACTGCTTTCTCTTCTTCTGCCATCTTCTAATAATATATTTATCAGTTTACACCACTGCTCAGATGTATTTTCCCAGGAAAAAATTGAGGAGTTTTCATACACTTTTTTTGACCAACCGTCATTGTTTTCTAACACTTTCTTTAGAGATTCTTGAAAAGAATCGATTTCATCACAAGTTGTTCCTAGGTTAAATTCGTTGATTACCTCCGTAACCCCTTTAGAGTCCAGTGCAACAGTAGGAACTCCACAGGACGCAGATTCAAGTATCGAATAACCAAACCCCTCTGTGAGTGAGAAATGAACATTAGCCCAGGAAGAGGATAAGATGATTGCAAGTTTATCTTCCGTAAGCCTTCCAAGAAAGTTTACTCTTGCTCCAAGTTTGTATTTATTAACCATTTCCTTTACTTTGATTAATGATGGTCCGCTCCCTACAACATTCATTGTAATACTTGGATCGTCAATCGCTTTCATTACTTCAGCCAACAACCATGGCCTCTTATAATCTCTCATTCCCCCAAAATAAATTATACTCGGTTTCTCTGTTTTTTTATCCGGCTTGAATTTTTTCCTATCTACTCCTGGCAAAATTTTAAATATTCTCCCTTCCTCGATTTTAAGAGTTTCTAGGTCATCTATTGAAGTTTTTGATTCTGTTACGAAAATGTTGTTGCGATAAATGAAGCGGTAATTCTTTTCTATTACCTTCAAAATAATGGCTAATAATGGGTTAACCTGTCCCGAGAGTGATCTTCCATGAAAATGTCTAAAGAAAACTATTACTGGCGTTGATGTGAATAGAGGTGAAAACCAAGGAACCACATGTGCGAGGTCGTCAATTACGATATCAGGCTTTACTTTTCCAATAATCTTAGGTACCGCAAGATGAGTCATTATGTTGCCCTTAATCCTGAATACATTTATACCATCCAAAACCTCTAACTCTTCGAGTTCTCCGGGATTTACTGAAACGAGATTAACTTCATACCCGCTGCTAACCAGTCTTTTGCTTACTTCATAAATTGTCCTTTCAGCACCTCCAGCAAGAGGATGTTTCAGGTCCCTGTGGTTGAACCAGAGAATCTTCATTACAGTTGCATATTAGCTTTGGCCTTAATAATTAATCGTTGAATTGATATGATAAAAGATGAATAAAATGGCTATCAATCTGGGATTTTGGATGAAGCTCATTAAGCAATCCTACTAAATTATAAATAGGGTCAGATTATTATCTCTAAAAGATGATGAATGTCGAACAGGCAGTGGCATTGCCATCAGTCACGATAATCATTCCAGCTTACAATGAAGAATCAAGGATAAAGGGGGTATTAGATGAAATTTCAGATTTCATTTCAACTAACAATGCTGATTGGGGCCTCATCGTTTCCGTTGACGGGGACGACGGAACGGCAGACATTGTCCAGAGATATTCTTCTATCCACCCCTTCATAAAATTGAACAGGGGAACTGAGCGAGGAGGGAAGGGAAATGCCATAAAAAGAGTCGTCAACAATTCTAGGGGTGAGTTCACCCTGATAATGGATGCGGACGGCTCAGTCAGGCTTGAAGACATAGTGAACAACATCCACTATCTTCATAATTACGATGCACTTCTCTTCGATAGGTATTCCAACCCGGAAAATTCGATTCCCTTCAGAAGAAGGATCCCGTCAAGGGGTTTTAACATATTAGTTAGGGTATTTCTTAAGGTTAAAGTGAAGGACACGCAGTGCGGTTACAAGATCATAAGGACCGACATCGTCAAGGAAGCATTCAATAGGATAGGCGTCACCAATACCTTTTTTGATGTTGCATTGCTCTACCACATCAGGAAGATGGGTGGCAGACTCAAGGAAATAGACGTTAAATATTTGCACAATGAGGAGAGCAAGTTCAACGTTTTTCCAGAGATAATCGGTCAGGGAGTATCACTCTTCGCATTTATATTGAGACACTCAAGATTCTACAAATACATTCCTAACTGGGCAAGGGAGCTGTACCTAAGAAAGTTCAGGTGGATTTAGAATCTTTCTTAGTAAGACCTGAAATCTCCTTGATCATTTTTTTTACACCATCTCTTATCCCAAATTTTGGCTCAAATTTCAATTCTTCTTTCGCTTTTGTAATATCCGCAAGAGTGAACATCTGATAACTTTTTAAGGGATTTGGAGCGTATTCGGCTGCGTCTTGATAACCCATCTCCTCTTTGACGATCTGGAAGATTGTATTGAAATCCGTCGTTCTACCGGTACCAACGTTATAGGCTTCTCCAGGAGTTCCGTTTTTCATTGCAAGCACAGAAGCTCTTGCAGTATCATCCACATATATGAAATCTCTGCTCTGTCTCCCGTCGCCGAAAATGATAGGCTTCTTATTGTTTCTTATTGCATCCATAAATTTCCAGATGACACTGGAGTAATCTCCCTTGCTGTTTTCCCCGACTCCATAAGTATTGAAGTACC
>JAKAUD010000201.1 GCA_021827885.1 Thermoplasmata archaeon
AAGATAGTAATTCCCATTAAGCTTCTTTATCTCCAACGGAATATTTCTTTTTCTCCTCTCATCATTGAGTATTCGGGATACCCATTCTTCCATACTCCCTATAGGGATTATACACAAATAAATATTTTCATCGATAAATGCAGAGAAATTTCTGTTCCGTGTAAAACATGAATCAATAATCCCTATAAATTTGCGGAGTTAAGGTTATGAATATATTTTTTTCTTCACTATCCAAATCGCATCTAGATAGGTTCTTAGATGCCTCAATAATCGAATCTATCGTATCTTTATCCATCAATCTAGGGTCTGGAATCCTTAGCCCCTTTAGTTCATATACTTGTATCTTAAGTAAGCCTCCACCATAACTCCTACCGATAGACTCTAATTCTATCTTAGTAAATGATGAATTTAGAACCCCAATAAAAGTAAAGGATCAATTTCCACAGGGTCAATACAATAGAAATTGTCACGAACTGGAAGTGCCTGAGAGTTCAATACGAAGGATTTTTGTCTGCGGATTATGTAGCTAAAAATGATGGGGGCTGTTTTTAGCCTTCCAGTTAAGTACCATCCGCTTCTTTTGGGTAGTTCACCCTCTCTCTTCAGGTAACTATCAATATAGTCAGAAATGAGCTCTCTTTCGAATGAAGAATATTCGTCTAGTCTTCTATCTATATTCAAAATTTTTCCGATCTTAGCATCGTCAGTCCTGAACGATACCAAATCATGTGGCGAAGCAATTATATTTTTAACTAAGTTCTCCGCGAGGCTGAGATCAGTGGATGCGTTCTCATTCAACATAAAAAAGTCATTGTTGCCGGTTGTCAAACCCCGATAAACCCTGGCTATCCTAGAAAGCGGAACATATTTATGTTCCATAGATGAGATAGAATAATTAGGATCACTCAGGAATACTCTCCATTTTGTTCCCTTTCTAAGTGTGCTATCACTAACTGTGGTTATTAAGGCCTCATCATCTATTTTTTCAAAACTGTATGATTTTTGTAGAATACCCTCAGCGGATAAACGTTTCTTCAAGTGTACAAACTTTGTCAACCTTTCAGTCAGGGATTTACCCTTTCTCGCTATTATGATACATTCTTCTACATATACCTCATCGAAGGAATCTCTGTCGAAATCAATGATATACTCGATATGGAAATTATCCAGTAAGAAAGTCTGAAGTCTTTTGCCGAAATTAGAATCCAACCAAGTGTTTGGCATGACCGCACCAATGACGCCACCATCCTTGATGAATTTCTCTGAGTGTATAATAAAGTACAAGTAAAGATTGGATCTTGGTGAGATATCCAACTTATGGCCATTAGAAAGTTTTAGTGCCCTTTCTGCTATTTTTCTCCTGTTCAGGAAATTAAATTTTTGATTGTTGAGTTGCTCACTTCTTACATATGGCGGATTCATAACAATAACATCAAACTGTGCTACATCTGCTTCAAAAAAATTTTCGTTAGATAGGTTTTTTAATTTCGCTCTATCAAGTTCCAATTCCTTACAGAGCTCATCGGCTCCAATGGAAAAGAGAAATGGATCTAACTCAATTCCGAAAATATTGTCTATGACTTTATTTGGCATTGTGTTGTTTAATTCTGCTAATCTTTCAAGGGCTACCGTTATGAAGATTCCCCTTCCAAAACAAGGATCTAACACAGTATCATTGGGGTTGGTAACGCACATGTTTACGATTAACTGTGCGACCCAAGCGGGAGTAAAAACTTGGCCAACTTTCGATATCCTTTCTTTCTTCGATAACGTAAAGAACCAATTAGTTTTTAAATCATCTATAAAGCTATCACCAAGTTCAGTAAAATGTCAGACCTATTTTTGCTTAATGTATTTTGATAGGGTTCGTATATCGATTACGAAATACCTGAGTTCATCCTTTAGTTTTACTCTTGCGTGCCTAATTTCATAATTTCCATTTTTGTTTTTTCTATAGAATGATTCAACATCGGAGGGTCAAAAGCTGGTCGGTTTGAACTTACCTGAGCAGATGTCTTTCAGAACAGTCTTTAATACAAAAGATCGATTATAGGGTGTCTCACAATTTAGCAACTGACGATTTTCATTATCTCCCTGGGCTTTTGTCCTGCCTCAATGTTTGATATGACCATGAGATTGTATGCAATGGCCTTCAATCCTATTGCAGTGTCATATGATCTTTTTCTGATGTACCATACATTTTCACAAAGCAGTATCTCCTCCAGTATTGAAAAGGTCCGCTCTATCTCCCACCTGAGTGAATATAAGGAAGAGTATTCATTCCTCAGATCGATTCCGATATTCCTGTTCATGGTCAACCGATCCTTTCTGATGCCTCTCCTCTTATTTGTGTCAATTATTGGTAAAGAATGTGTGTTCTCGAAGACGTAATCATATATCTCTGATGTGTCATATGCTGAATCTGCAAGAATATAGGAGAAGTTCCTTACTGAATCAATGAGTTCATGTGATGCCCTGGAATCATGTAGATTTCCCCTTGTGATCAGCCACTCCATGATCAGAAGGGAATCAACATCCAGTGTCATATGGCATTTTCTGCCATATGCCCACCCCTTGGTGGTCTTGGACCATCCTGATTCAGGATCCCTGTAATTCTTCCATGTTTTCCTTCTTGCAGCTATGGATCATGAATGAATCAATAGCGGCAATGGATTCCATTGTGTAGATAAATGTAATTTCCCTGTTTATTGCATGGAGATCAGATAACCTTGCCCTCCTTGATAATGTCTGGAATGAAGGTATTTCATTCAGGCCGGTCATCCTGAGATATTCCTCATGGTTTCTGAGGAATATTGAAGCTGATCTGTATGAGATCCTGAATATCTGAAGCAGTACAAGGACTTTCAGTATCTGGAGATCCGTGTACTTTCTCTTTCTGTCATCAGGCGAAACTATCTTGTCCATGATCTGCATAATCAACGGGATATGCTGTTCGGGCATATCCCAATATTCTGATTGATGTGCTCCATTTAACATTAGGACAATATCAATGAGATACTATAATTAATGAAGTATAGTTATACTGGGCCTTTCTAGAGCTTCTATGTAACGACATTAATCGGAAATATCTCTTTTAGTATAATATCAATCACAGACTGCAGAGTTTTCAAAGCATATTATATAAAATCTAATCCGCTCATATGACATGACCATAATGCACGAATTAAAGCCACTGTTTTCCTATTAAATTTCAATTGAAAGTGATCATATTAACGGTCCAAAATTAAGGGGCTCACATCAAACCGCATGAATGATCTCATGAACGTTAGGAAGGAGAGGCAAAAGAGAATCGGCAATGAAGGAAAGATAAATAAAGTGGATGCAATCACATGAAGGTCGCAGAACTTTTTTCATAGAAGACAGCCTATATTATTAATTAAGTTGAAATAAAAGGCTGAAACCCAAGAGAAAAACAAATGTGTTGACAATAAATAAAAGGTTATGAACGTGTATAGATAAATCGAATCAAAGCCCATTGAGATGATACATAATCTCAAAGACTTCAGCGATAAATCTGATAGATAGCAATTTATTGAATTATGCACCTAAAATAAATTGCAACGATTATGTCACGAAGAAGAAATGATATTATATGAAATAATAATGATTTAATAAGGGTGTAGTGAATATACTTGACAAGTTTGAATTGACCCGTTGGATTACTAAAAATGGTAGGCACATAAAGATAAATACGAATGGAAAAAGGAAACGGAGATCGCCTTCGCCTAACTACACATATTCTGAAAGTCAGAGAGAACGTATTCAACGGGAATTAGACGACCTAAAAATCAGAAAAGAGTCTGAAATGGCGAAAAAAGCTTTAAAGGAAGGTGTTTCATTCCTTATAAGACACATTGTACCCATGATTGGCCCGATTATTAGCGATGTCATCAAACTGGCAGATTTGGAACGTGAACACAAAGGCATTGAAGAACAAATAAAATTGATAGATTCTATTAAACATGAAGTCGATATATTATTTGAATCTAAAATCGCCAACCCAGAGCAAGATCAGAAAGCTATTCTGATCAGGAACACCTATCAAGAGATATTCGTCAACACTTCTGGACCAAGCAGGGGAAGAAAGTTTCTTAAAGCACTTTTTTATCCAACTATTTTTAAAGTGATAAAGGGTGAATTTCAATCAGGACCCGATTTTGTGGAAAAGTATGGCGTTACTGAGAGATTAAGTGAGTCCAATGTTGGGTTTCTAGCGGATAGAGGCGCAGACAGAGTTGTGGACTGTTTAATAAAATATTTGAATGAAAAAATATCGACTCTAGAAAGTACAGAAAAACTTGAGATTTTGAGTGCTTCATTATTGGAATATTGCCTAAAATTGCAAGAAAATATAAACAATTAATCATGATAAGTGGGTTGGAATAGTCATTTCCAACAACACAAGAGACATATTTTCCGTTTCTCCTTACAAAAATAGATCAGTCGATCGATTCTACATCCCTTATAAACTCAGAGTCAATCAGGAAGCGTAGATGATCCTTGGTTCTCACCATTACCCCAGAGCCAGAATAAGAGAGGAATATGGTCTTAAAAGGTTCCTTTAGCTCCAGCGGAATATCAGGGTCATGTCTTAGGCAGGGAAGACCTATTGCGGTGAATGGATCCCCGAAGTCTCTGCTAAACTGATAAATGGCAATGTTCTGCCCTTCCCTGAGCTTCTTTGTTCTCAGGACAACCTCCCTTTCCACAGGACAGTTGTCGCTTTGGTTTATTAAATGCTTTCCACCGGGCAATTGCACGCAGGTTACCTTTATACTGCGAATGCCACTTGGAATTATTATGTTAAATTTGAACTCGGGTCTCCGGCGACGATTTTCTTCATTGAATAATGTTACATACTTGATTTCGCTAACATCATCTAAATCCGGAACGACGGACCGGTAGCACATTACTATCCTGATTTTATGATCAGGGCATGTGACCAGATTTACCTAGTTGAGACAAAATCTGAAAGAGAAATGAGCAACAAGAATGTGCAAAATAAGAGGTTGGCAGCAATAGATTGGATAGATAGGGTGAATGAGCTGGAGCCCCAAGAGAGGATGAACTGTAACTGGAGCTATGTGTTGCTCAGCCAGAAAACCTTTGAGCAGATGAAGAAGCAGGGATCAACCACTTGCGATATACTGAAATATGCCAAACTTACAAAGGCAAAGGTTAGAGGTACGCTGGGAGATCACATGGGCTTTAAGGACTATTGATCGCAAAGTAGAGGCTGGTATTCATGACCTACACCGTAGAATCGACGGAAGCATTCGAGAAGGAATTCTCCAGGAACCATAAGGACAAGAAAAAATGGCTGCAAAACATGGCAGAGAGACTGGAACAGTAACCACAGTCAAGGAAAACATTGAGAGGCAAGCTTCACGGACTATGGCAACTCAGATTCGGTCCTTTCAGGGTCTGGTATGGAATAAACTAGGAGCAGAAGAAGGTTACACTCAGAGCAATACTTTAAAAAGACGAAGCCAAAAAATATTATTAGAGATCTTTCAGGAACTCTCTAGCGTTTCTTACTCTTCCGTTCTGTATATCCTGCTCGCTCCTTTCAAGTTGATCCATTATATACTCATTTTGAAGAGTCTCAACGGTAGCCTCCAGGCTATCCAGATCGGACTTTGGTATGCTTACAAGCCTTGACTGTTTTGCTGTGGTCATAATATAACCCTATCTTCTTCCAGATTTTAATACCTTTTGGTATGCTTCGGCTCAAATTCACCCCGACTTTCAGCCACCCATCTTTGTGTCTTCTCCAATTACTATGTGCCCACCGCTCGTGGTGTATGTGTGGTGTTACACACCCCAGCTACGAGGTACTTCCGGCTCGCTCTGGGCACATTATTCTCTCCTGCGAAGTGCATTTACGGTGACGGGGATTAAGGGAATGCTTTACCGGACAATGTCGCCCTGCTTAGTGAGGAATTGAAGGAATATGTGGAGATTCTTATTCCATGCTGCTTTTCAACTATTAAAGGAACAATAACTGCACGGCACTGCGACCATACATTTTGAGAAAAGATAGGCGAATCCCCTGCTGATTACTTAAATTCACAAAATACGTCTCTGCCCCCGATAATTATTAAACTCTATCCAATATATAACCGTATGAGCCCTTCAACGAAAATAGCATACTCTCGTCTTCTTTATGCAGATTACATATCTGATGATGTTGAGGAGAATGAGATTATTGAGAAGATCACTGGGTTTGGTTTTGCTGCCCTAGCTCATGAAGGCAACACACCGACTAAGTTCACCGTAGAGAATATAAACGATTTCATAGGACGAATTCGACCGGTATGCAAATCCAATTCTGAACTTTGGGATTATATTGGTAACGTGGTCTTTTGGGTCTATGGGGATGGAATATTACCACTGAAAGTCGTCATTATCGAGGTCGTTTTGAAAAATGATGACCTTCAGAAGCTAAAAAAATCCGATCTAGAAAGCAAAACATGGAAGCTTTCGCTCCTTCTTGGAAGCTGCTTCAGCGAAGGTCCTATTCCTCTTACAGAGCCTTCTAAGGATTTTCGTATTCTTAAGTTCTCGTCAAAAGCCATACCTAACGCATCCCTCCGAAATTTTGCTGCAGAATTTGTCATAGAGGCAGAGTCCAAGTTCTTTGGCGATTTCAATAAAGAACTCGATTCACTTGAAAAGGAAATAACCATAAAAGACCTTATAGAACAAACAATAATAGAAGCTCGGAACAACGGTAAAATACCGGCAAGTGGGGTTGCAAAGGCTATTTCAAAGGCAACAGCACAATCTGAACAAAAGATCAAGGATACTAGGAATAAGATCATTTCATTGGAACCTTTTAGCTTTTTCAGTGACCGTTTCTCATATGACCAAAGCATAATTAGAGGGTATGCCAACGAGATGTTTATTGTTGGAAAAATTGTGCAAGGCTCTCTGGCTAATTCAACGCCTTTGTACCTTACCTTCATAGGTATGGGGGGTTCAGAGATACAATTGCCCAAATTGGAGAGTATGCCCGTACTGCAGTTCCCCGGAACAAATGGTCTCCTAGACTTCTCATTCGGAGCAGGGCAAATACTTCTGCTACAATTGTTGAATACCTGGAACAGACATGTCGAAGGGTTGATTAGGGATATTACTACAAAGCAGAAATTGGCTCAGATGAAAACTAAGCTCGATACGAATAAGACACTTGAAGAATTGCAAGATCTAATATTCCATACAGCTATAGATGAAAAAATTTCGGTCAATTACCTGAGAGAACTACAAGATTTGGTCAATCCTTCTCAGAAGACGTTTCTCTATGAACTTCCAATACCTCCCGAAGAAACTACTCCATATTCATCAAATCCCGAGCAATATGGGTTGGAGAGACCTGGCCCCATAATATCTAATCTTGCATCTTATATTCTGAAAAGTCTCGATTTGAACGAAAAACACCTATTGTATGCTACTGGTCTAAGGAAATCGAAGATAGATGTTTTGAAAATTGAAGAAGACCGTAAGTATTCCAGAAGGATGCTGTATCTTACAATTGTAATTGCTGCTGCTACCATTGTTAATGTTATTCTTTTTTTTCTTCCGAGGATATTTTAGATATTATTATTGGCCTCTTAATACATTAGGCAAATCCCAACCTGTCCACTTACTTCTCTTACTTAATCACTTCCCTCGTTAATCTTTCTTCAACTCCGGATATCCACTATCTTCTTCAGCACCGTATTAAGGAGCATTTAGCTGCATAGTAAATTATACATTGAATTCATTGCAAGTTTGTTTCAGTTTAATGTACGTGGCTTCGGAAAGTAGGAAAAGAGCCACTGGAGGGATTTGAACCCCCGACCTGCTGATTACAAGTCAGCTGCTCTACCACCTGAGCTACAGTGGCGCTCATGGGATGATATTTCATTATTAATTAAACTTTCATCCTATGATATATGCCCTGCAGGATCGAAATATCGAAAAACGATTTATATTGATTAATTATATGGCACTATAAGAGGTTGAAAAATTGGATGAAAATGTCATAGAGGCAATAAATTTAACAAAGAAATATGGTTCATTTACCGCTCTTTCAAATCTCAATCTGAATTTATCCGGATCAAAATGCGTAGGATTTTTGGGACCAAACGGGGCCGGAAAAACAACAACATTGAAGATATTCACAGATTTAATCAGACCATCTTCCGGTCAGGCTATGATCAATGGAGTTAATGTTCAATCAAACAAGAAAAAAGCGCTTTCAGACTGCTCTGCCCTCATTGAAACTCCAGAGATCTACCCTTCTATGACAGTTCGAGAGGCGCTCAGTCTAGTCGCAGAATTAAGAGGAGTACCAAGAAGTGAAAGGACATCACAGATAGAAGAGGTTGTGGCTGAGGTTAAGATGTCGGATTGGCTGGATAAGAATGTTGGAAAATTTTCGAAGGGTATGAAACAGAGGGTAAATATTGCCTCAACTCTCATTGGGAATCCATCGATAATTTTGCTCGATGAACCAACCAGCGGTCTTGATCCAAGAGGAATGGCAGAAGTACGTGATATTGTAAAGTCCTTGAAGAAAAAGGACAGATTGATTTTCATGAGTTCTCACCTTCTGAATGAAGTTGCAGATGTTTGTGATGAGGTTGCTATGATAGATCATGGTAAATTGCTGGCTTATGGGCCGCTGGAAGAAATTACCGATAAGTTTTCAACAGTTGATGATTCTGCCGAAGCTCAGTTTTCAAGGCCCATTGATGAATCAATCAACAGTCAAATTTCACGCATTGATAACATTGTTTCAGTTGAAAAAATAGATTCACGTACCGTTAAGATCAAATATACCGGGGGCTTAAAAAGTCAGGAATACATACTTGCAACTCTAGCAGGAATGCAGATTGGTCTTGTGGGATTTAAGAGTTCATCTACCAGACTGGAGGACACCTATTTGAATTTGATTAAGGAGACATTGTGATTGACATGGAAACTATGAATGTGGATATTAATCAGGAGAAAAAAATACCGGGGAGCCTTGATCAGCTATTTATCATTACAAAATATGAACTGTTAAACTATTTTCGTTCAAGGAGATTTCTGATTCTTCTAATAATAGGGCTAATAATAGATTTATTGTTAACAGGAATCATTGGATATTACAGACCACAATCATTTTTATCCTCATCTCTGAGCTTTTATAGTGGATGGGTCGGAAATTCTATAACTTTCATCATAATTCTATCGGCTATATTCTTTGGAGGCGATTCAATTTCAGGGGAATTTCAGAACAAAACCGGGTTCTTCATTGCTAGCAGACCAATAAGGCGGTCATCCATATATACAGGAAAGTGGATAGCATCTTTCATCGCATCGTTTCTAATTATAATCATATTCCTTGCAATTACCATAGCTAACGGTGTATATTACTTTGGAGCCAGCGTACCATATCAACTCTGGGACGCACTTGCATTTTCAATCTTATATCTGGCAGCCGTTCTCGGGTTTGCATTTTTCTTCAGTTCTCTTTTCAAGTCAAGTGCTTATTCAATTATAGTTACGGTCATCCTTTTCCTGTTTGCTTTTACTCTGATCCAGTTTATAGTTTCAAGCCTGGTAGGAATTGAGCCATGGTTTATCATTACATATGCTTCCGGGATTATTTCAAATATATTTACGGTTCCTTTTCCACCGCACGTTGTAACAACTGTGACTCACTTGGGGCATGGAAGGACTCTCACAACAACCACATACAACGCCACAATCTCCGAGGGACTTATAATTATGGCAGGATATTTCATAATATCTACACTCTTAGGCTTATTTGTATTTGAAAAGAGGGAGTTTAACTAAAATTCACACACCCAATTCTATTTTCAATAATAAATATAAAATTTTACAAATCGCACCCGTGCAACACAGTTGAAGGTGCAAACTTATTTCCACACAATTTTATCTGGTCTTAATGTTCTATGAGAAATGTAATTAAAAAGTTGGGATTACTTGAATTTGTAATCCGGTTTTCTTTTTTGTACAAAGGCTGATATTCCTTCCTTGAAATCATCTGTTGTATATAGCAAACCCATTGATATTGCCTCCATCTCAAGACCATTATCCATTGACATTTCTGATCCTTTGTTGATGAGTCTCTTGGAAAGCGCTGCGGCAATTGGAGATACCTTCTCAGACAGGTCCTTTGCAAATTCCATTGTTTTATCCTTTATTTCAGCCTTGGGGAAGAGTTTTGAAACTATTCCGAGATTGTATGCAGAAGTTCCGTCAAATCTCTCTCCAGTTAGAATCAGGTGGGTGGCCCTTGACATTCCAATGAGTTTTGGAAGCCTCTGGGTTCCGCTCCATCCTGGCAGTAAACCGATTGTAACTTCCGGAAATCCAATCACTGTCTCCGGCGTTGATACACGGATATCGCAATTTAAGGAGAGTTCAAATCCCCCTCCTAAAACATATCCCTTCATTTCTGCGATGGTTATTTTTGGAATTTCGGACAATCTTCTGAATAGACGTTCACCTTTTCTTGAATATTCAACAAAATCAATTCCTCCCGGAATAAACTGTGTCAGTTCTGCTCCTGCTGAGAAAATTTCTCCAGAACCGGCAATAACTATGACATATATCTCCTTGTCATTCCAAAGCAGGTTTATTGCATTCTCCAGTTCATTGAGAACGCCAGAATTTAGAAGATTATTTTTTCCATTCCTAATTTCCAGTCTTGCTACCCTGTTCTCTCTTATTATTGAAACAAGCCCTTCGGTCTTTACGCTTGCTTCTGAATGCTTTTCCTCCTTCGCCTTCGATTCCTTTCTTTCAACCTTTCCGGAGAGAACATCTTTCAACTTTCCTTCCTTGATGCTTCTGGCAGGTTCAAAGACTGAAATCTTGAATTTCTTTGAAATATTCTCAAGTTTTTCCTTAATTTCTGAATTTGTCAGCCCGGAAGCAACTGATATTGGGCCAAATGGCCTGTTCATGCCCAGTTTTACACCGGTTTCAATGTCTTCAGGACTTGTAACTCCATCTTCTATGAGCTTGACTGCCTCATTGACTTCCAGACACAGGATGTCCATGAGTTCAACCTTATCAGATGCAGGAGTCTGTGGTATAACCGCCTTTCTGTTTTCCCACCTGTAGAATCCTTCACCTGTTTTCAATCCCAGTTTATTATCCTTCATCATGGAATTATAATATGTACATTTTCCATAATCCGGAGAAAGCGTTTTTGAATAATATTCCAGAGAATGAACCACTGTATCTATACCCACATAATCCATCAGTTCATATGGTCCCATGGGAAGTGCCTGTGATTTAGCAAAATTATCTATGGCCGATGGGGAATCGATCCCCTCCTGAAGGAGCATACAGAAGAACAGAGATTCCGGTGCACTGATTCTGTTTACCACAAAACCGGCAGTATCCTTTAGCACCTTGATAGGAACCTTACCAATCTTTTTTACCAGTTCAAAAATAGCTTCAAAATTTTTGTCGTGTGTCTTCTCTCCTTTAATTACTTCAACAAGTTTCATTATGACAGGAGGATTAAAGAAATGCATTCCTACAAGCCTGCCTGGATCATTCATTGACGCGGAAATCTCTGAAATTCTAATGTTTGAGGTGTTCGTTGCAAGAATGGCTTCCGGGCCTGCAAACTTTTCTATATCCTTGAAAATTTTAATTTTTAAATCTGGAATCTCCGGGACCGCTTCTATAATGATATCGGAACCTGAAACAGCTTCCTTGAGATCACTGCTGAAATTTATTCTTGATAGAATTGTTGCGGAATCAGATTCAGAAATTTTTCCAGATTTCACAAATTTTCCAAGACTTTCAGTTATTGTCCTTTTGGATTTGTCCAACGCTTCTTTAAAAGCATCTTCCACTGTCACATTGATACCGGAAGTAGCTATGACCTGAGCTATTCCGCTTCCCATTATACCTCCGCCGATTACGGTAATTTTCCTAAAATCCATAAAATCACTTCTTTAATTTTTTCAAAAGGCCCATAATCTTGGTGGCGCTCATTATGTCTCCTGAAACCTTTATCTTCCCTGACATGTAGGACATTACCGGATCAGCCTTTCCCAAATATAGATCAGAGAGCACTTCATCCTTTCCTGTTATAGTTACACTGGCCGAAGGTGCTTTTCCCTCAGCAAATTTAACATCGCCATTGGTAACAGTCACAAAATAATCCTTGCCTTCCGTTGTGGAAAACTGGAAGGTTTTATCAAAGCTGGCTATTTCCTTCTTGACCAGTTCGTTCCCAGAGAACTGGCCTATCATCTCTTTTAAAATATCCGAAGATGCCATGACTCCTTATCATT
>JAKAUD010000230.1 GCA_021827885.1 Thermoplasmata archaeon
TCACGATAGTAGGATGGATCGGGATTTTCATGGTTGCCGGAGGGATTGTTTTGCTGGTAAAACCTTGGAATAGGGGAAATAACGGTAAAGGGAGTTCACATCTATAGTGTCATTACCATTTGATGATCTTTAGAGAACTGATGCCCATACCCAAAACCCTTGGGAAGGAACCGGAATCATTTCATTCGTGTCCTGACTCTTAAAAAATTTTAGGATTTTGACCATGACCCGCTATTGTAACAGAACCCAATTTTGGGTTCTGTTAACTCTGTGGTGTATGAACATGGTTGTTAATTATCGGTCGATGAAGGATTGGATGAACTGTTTTCTTTCAGATGTGTATCGACCTAGTGCGGTCAGAATAAAAATTCAAAGGAGCTCAGCCTGTCTGTGCTTATTAGGAATGAATACGCTTCGTTCAAAATCACCTCGACTCAAAAGGAGGGATTTATCACATGCAGTTAAAAGATAATTTAACATGCTAAAAATAGAACCTCTTATGAAATCGTTGAAATAATAAAGAACAACCGTTATTTTATCTTCGTTTCTTAACTTATTAAGAACTGGGACAAAATCTGTGTCACTTGTTAATACGATTGCAGTCTTGACTTCGGTTTTCGATTTTACTAGTTCCATAAGGTCCATTGTCAGAAGAGTATTAACCCCTTTTTGCGTGAAACCGTTATCTGTTTTCTGAAGCCTTCCTTCTCTTACTATAAAATTGGGGAGTTTCTTGCAATGCATTAAGAACCGGTCATACCCTGCTTTGCTGCGTGACTCTTCCATGGTTGGAGGGTATCCTTGAAATGGAGGAGCAGTATAATAATAAGTTTGTTCACACCAATAACCAGCTCGCTTAGACATTGTAATGCCAAATTGATGGAGGTCTATCTGTATATATTTTCCCTGACCAAAATATTTGGATATCTTGGTAAGGTACCCTTCATCAATGTAAACATTAGCCTTTGCCAAATAGTCACCTAAGCTGATAATTTCTTTGAAAACGAGGAGAAGCTTATAGCATTCGCCGGCATAGACCCCGTCATAAAGGAGAGCGGAAAGGTCAGGTCTGAAAGAACTATATCAAAAAGAGGGGATCCTATACTTAGAACTGCAATATATCAGAGCACACTTTCAGCGACGAGATGCAATCCAGTCATATCTGCCTACTATCACCAACTGGTGGAAAGGAGAATGCCAAGGAAGAAGGCTCTTGTGGCACCATTGAGGAAAATGTGTCAAATCATATTCTCGGTAATGCACAACAACAAACCATTCGAGGTACGGGATAAATTCAAATCGGAACAGAAGGAAATAATTGGATCAATGGGTTAGAAACCAACCAAAGAGGGGAGAGAGGTTATAGAAGGGATATAACTGGAAATGGTAGGTCTGATGAATACTTTCAGAACATCTTTAAGGACAGGTTTCCATCAGCGACTTAATCGTATCGACTGGTTAACAGTAATCAATCGAAGAAGTCCGGTGCGAATAGCTTGTTCGTTTTGAGAGAAACGACCACGATTTATAATAACATGATTTATGAAGATGCTAGCGATCCGACTTTATGGCAGGAGAAAATGAGCTCACCCATAACGTCATCGGGATGTGGGGTGTCGTTTTCTATTCGGTGTCAGTGATCAGCCCTGCATTCACATTCACCATCGGAAGCGTAGCATCAATTGTCTATGCCGGCAAATCCGCGCCTCTCGCATTCCTGATTGCAGGGGTCACGACTTTTTCAGCCGTGATTGCCATATATATTTTTAGCATGTACATCAGCAATTCTGGTGGATACTTCAAATTCATAGAAGCCGCGACTCAAAGAGCGTCCATCTCAAAGACAGTTGGTCTTTGGTATCTCTCTACCATTGTAGGGGTGATAATTATGGGTGGAGGAATAGTCGCGTGGTACGCTAACAGCGCACTGAATATCCTTTTTAACATTTCTCTTTCTCCTTACCTGCTGATTCTGCTTTCCTTTGCAGTACCGGTTCTTTTCTTCACTGTTGGATTTTTTAGGATTCGGTCCGCAGCTAGGACGGCAATCACGATTGGAGGCCTTCAACTGATTGTTTTCAGCCTGTTTTCTGTTGCGTTTGTGCTGAAAACACCCTACAACGGGTTACTCTATTTCAACATATCAAATTCGACAAACGGTATTCATGGTTTTTTTCTTGCGATGATACTTGGAGCATTCTTTTCCTACGGAGGGTACGGATCCGTTGTTTCCCTTGGTGAGGAGGTAAAGTTGTCGAGAAGAACCATGAAGAAGGCAATCGTGTATGCGCTTGCCATTATGGTCGCTTTTGAAACTCTTGCAATTTATAGTCTAGTTGCAGCAGCTGGGCCTAACATATATTTGCTAACGAGATCCGTAGCTCCTAGTTTGTACATTAGCAAAATGCTGTTTGGAACTGGACCAGGATTCATCGTATTTGCTGTTGGATTGACTGGAATTATATTCTCTCTCGTGTTGTCTGGCAACAGTGGAGCCAGGTATGCATTTGCATTAGCGAGGGATGGACTCCTTCCATCTAGCTTGGCAAGGGTACATCCTCGATATAAGAGCCCTTACTTGGCAGTTATCTGGATTTTCGCCATCGCATTGATTGGAGACGTGCTGACTGACAGCATTTTGATTGAATTTTTTGGCGTGGCAAACGGTTTATTCTATTCGTGGGCTATCTGGGGTACCGTCGTAATGATCTTTTCTATTTTGATTAGTATCACTACTAACAGCAGTCTCGCATTCTTTATACGTAAGATTAGAAAGAGATTGAGCGTGCCAACTCACATTATCGCACCTTCTATATCCTCAGTGGTCATGGTCATCGCTCTGTATTATTCCTTATCTGATCTAAAGAGTCCAATGACTTCAGTCTATTGGGTAGCCCTTTCGATGATACTCGTTAATGCATTCGTGACATACATAAGACGAAATAAGACAAGAACAGACAAACTGGAGGACCTGGTCTCAGAGTAGATGTATATTGAATGAGCCTATTATTAATTCAAAAGGAGTGAGTCGACTTTTTCCTTTCTTTTCTTAATCCATCAAACATCTTACTTCTAACAGTTTTCCATCATAAAACCTAACTATTTTAAGTCAGTCATGTTACATTGGCATTATGGTTTATATACAATGAGATATTTTGGCTTGTAATGACCCTGAACATAATGGCAGATTCTTTGGACGAGATAGATTCCAAGATAGTAGAGATGCTCAGCGAAGACGGAAGAATCACTGACACAGAGATAGCAAAAAAAGTGGGCCTGAGTAAAACGAGCGTCAGACTCCGAAAACTAAAACTGATCAAGAGTGAGAAGATAAAGATTCTTGGTATACCAATCTTAAGAAACCTGAACCTAGTGGACTCTGATATTTTTGTAAAATTCTACATTAATTCTCCACAGACCCAGATCGAATCATTCATCAAGACGTTGTTAAAGGAAGAGCACATCTATGAGGTCAATAGGTACCTCTATAGGTACGATATCAGCCTGGCTGTGTATCACACCAGTTTCGCCCTGTTAAAGTCTTACATCCAGGAACTTTTTAAGGATTTTAAGATAATAGAGTCTTATGATATTTTCCCCGTACTGCAAACGGACAAGGCATTTGGAGTACTAATGTGATCTATGACCTAGCAATTCCAAAGCGAGTATCTTTAGTGCTGGATGGACATATACTCCCTCGTCCTCTATCTTTGTGTCGTCTAACCATACCGAAGGATCAAGAACTATTCCATCTGTATGCGACCTTGCCTGTCCTGCATTTCCCTGGAATGATGAACCTTGCGCTCCAATTCCGAATTCCACTACACCAAACACTCTCTCGTCCTCCAGAATGTTTCCAGTCAGTCTTGCCCCTGGATTGAAACCATAACAAGCATGGGCTATGTTGAACATGTTTGGATCATCAAATCCGTCCAGCCACTTCTTGTATGCTCTAGATTGTTTGTTATCTGAAAATTCAGTAATTTTCCCATGTTCCACCCTCAAAGTTACGGGTTCACGGAGCAATCCGACTTCGTCTGGGGGCCATATCGAGCCATCAAAAACTAACGTGCCATTTGTCGTGTCCTCCACGGGGGCCCAGGAAATCTGACCGCCTAAAAAACCCTCTGGATGGGTCTTGCTTGTCACTCCTGTGTCAAGGAATATTGGTCTCCCTTCCAGATTAAAGGAAATGTCAGTCCCTGCCTTGCTCTTTATTCTCATCATCTTTGCTTTCTTAGTTAACTCGGTAAGTTCAGTTCCAAATTTATCGAGCAAACCCGTGTCAACATTTGTGATGCAGTTTACCATCATATCCTTGGTCATTCCTGTCAAACAGAGATGCCTTGCACCTGCCTTTAGCGCCTCCGCATATGCGTCAGTTATATAGAGAAATCTCGATGCATATTCAACAATCGCATTTGCGTTCTTCATTGCTCCTGCAACAATGGCGGGAGGTTCATCTCCCGGATTGTTAAGAGTTTCGTACCACATTACGACTGGTCTTCCACCGGTAATAAAGACCTGCTCGGCTGTCGAATCAACTATCTCCGGATCAACTGTCGTATCCGCATAAATCAAAACTTCTTCCCCTTCTCTGACATTCACTAGTTCGTTTACGACCTTGCAAGCACCCTTTTTAATTTCCCAAGTTCGAGTCATCGTCATTACCAGTTTGTTAAGTATTGGTCGAATTAATATTTTTTCTACTATTGTAGAAATTACACTACAAATAGAAATCAAATAATGAATTTTTGAATAAGCATATCGATATGCACGATATTATAGACCCATTCTACTTTAAAATGGATTCTTTAATTATAGGGTCCTGTGAATGTCACTCGTTACAGAAGTTTGGTCATAGTCTCTATTTCGCTTGCAAGTTCGGTAGAAGGTATCATTTTACCGAATCTGATTCGGTCCAACCTTTCTTTCAGATTTTTGTAATTTTTTATTTCTTCAGGAGCAGAATAAGTTTCCAGTAATCTACCTGCAATTTCTACCAACCTAAATACCGCATAATCGGATGGCTCCGTCGAAAGGGACCTTGCGCTAGAGGATCGGAAAGAGACTAGATCTTTGATTGTCTCCGGGCTTGAAGTTCCCTCATTCCTTACCTCGGAAGTCACACTTTCTTTGATGACACCTTTGTACCTGTTTTTCATCGTTTCGTAGAAAATCTGGGCAGTGGATCTTCTAGGGGCATCGCCTACATAGGCCGCCACGCCAAAAATCACCAATAAGTTCAGAGTTACTTGGGGATCGATTGATAAGATTTCTTTGACCCTTTCGCTATCAAAACTCAGAACCGGGCATGAACCAAATCCGAGATCGTATGCTCTCAGCATCATGTTCTCTGCAGCGGTTGCGACATCCATAATTGAAGGTATCTCCCAATCTTCTCCGCCCCCTTCCCTGGCTTTCGTGGCGTCCGTGCCTATTACCACAATAAGGGGAGGAATCCCCGCGATACCTGGTGAAAAATCCCTTATCTGTGCTATACTTTCTTGGTCGTTAACCACTATGAATACTCTCGCCTGTGAATTGCCAGCACTGGGAGCCCAAACCCCAGCTTCAAGGATTTTGTCTAAATCCTCCTTTTTAATAATATCGTTTGTGAATTTCCTGATCGCTCTTCTTCCTAGAATGGCCTCTTCAACATTCATGTTCCCCCCTGTAAATTAGATATTTACTTTGTCTG
Source organism: Thermoplasmata archaeon (assembly GCA_021827885.1). Next base: position 5,702 of record JAKAUD010000230.1, read on the forward strand.
AGATTCGCCTGGGCCAAGAGCTCAGCAACCTTTAGTGCAGCATAGAGAGGTTCTATTACAGGGACTGAAAGTCTTTTTCGAATTTCATCCGCAACATATGCCATTCCTGTGCAACCGAGAACAACGACTTCAGCGCCATCGATCTCAATGCTTCTTTTTGCCTCTCTCAATATGGCAGCTGTTGTGACTCCTGAATCATCTTCTAGGCTCTTTACGTCTATCTTGACACTTCTTATAGATGAAATTCTCTTCTCGATTCCCATCTTCCTGACATTTAATCGAAATTGCGGAACGGTGGCATCCACCGGAGAAATTATAGAAATACGATCACCCAGTAGCAGCGAAAGATACAGGGCTGCTTCGCCAGGACCAACAACCGGTTTATCACTGGCCTCCTTGGCAGCATCGATGCAAGGATTGGCAAAGCAGTTTATGATCGCTGCATCATATTTTTTTTCTCTTAATATTTCCAATATTTCTGGGCATATTTCTACTTGACTTTGAAAAGTGGTAATTTCCACGGGACCCTTTCTTAAAGAAACTAACTCTAATTCCAAGTCCATTCCTGCTTTTTTCTTCAAATATTTGAGGTCCGATTTATCATATCTTGTGGTACCAACTGGGTTGACTACGAGAATTTTCATGCCTTCCCTCCCCCGTATTCCTTATGAATTGTCTCTATGGGTTGGAAAGGTATGTCAAATCCAAAAGACTTGGGAGTAAAAATTTCTAATGCTTTGTTCTTTCTCCATTCATTTGATGATTTAAATCCGATTACTGCAACCTTCATTCCCTCAAGAAGGCCAGGATTGGTTATGGCACGACCCGTCTTTCTTTCCACCACACATATTAAATCAGGGGCAGTAACGTCAGGTTTCCCGTCTATCCACGAAATAATGTTTTCATTTTTGAACCAAATCTTGTATTCATGTCCTCTGAAATTTTCATTCCCTTCTATCTCAAATTCTCCTACCGTGTAACCGTGATCGTCTTTCCAGTCGGTATCTCTGCTTATTCTTCCCTCAAATAAGAAGAAGCCGTTTCCAACCTTCATCATTTCTTTAATGGGGTCCTTTTCCTCACTCGATGACGTTCTGAGAACCCTGCCGATCTTTTCTGCAAGGGAAATCGTGTTCGGTATCACTACATTTTTTAACAGTCTGCCTTGAACTGGCTGTGAAACCACTGCAACACTATCTTCACTTTGTATCGCAATGTTCCTGACTATTTCTTCTGCCCTAAAATCGTCTATTACCTTTTCAATTATTATTACATCTCCAAACTTGTTTACGACAGACAGGGGGGCGATTGACACGTTCTCGATGAAGAAAGAAGAGTGCTGAACGGCAGGAACTGACCTTCCTGCTGGGTCTGCATCTATGAGCATGATGCCCTTTTTCATTGCCACGTCCATGGCAGCCGCTGTGTTGCCTCCTCCCAGTTCCGTGGGGATGCTTCCATAAAACTTCTTATTCATGAATTTCTCCAACGTCTCGAATGCTTTTAGAATTTCATTTTCTATTTTTATTGGTAGATTTTTCTTGACTCTTTTTTCAGCAGGAGAGATGGAGCCAACGTAGTAAGGGGATACCACTATTTCGCTGTCTGGAACGTCTGTCAAAGACGCAAGCCAGAGGGTTTTTCCTTGGTCGAAATTTTCAGTAATTTTTTCTATACCTTTTTCAAGACTGCCGCCACCTCCCGTCCCCAAAACGGTGCATCCTTGGAGAATGTCCAGTGCGTTTTCTATAGTAACTGATCTCATCGCCAATTACATTCATTATGCTCTAATTAAGGCTTTCGATGAACTTCTAAATTGAAACTTCGGTTCAATTTTGCATAATGATAGAAGAGGAAACACAATAAAGTTTCATTATAGACTTCATTTGAATCGCCAAGGAAACTTCAGCTAATTGAGCCTTGAGTACAGCAACCAGAATTCTTTATGCGCATGTAGTGACCGCGTAGGAATTCCGTCGTTTAACTAACGATACTTTCCTATCTGTTTAAGCTTGGAATCCGTCATTGCGTACTTTAAGAACCTGCTATGTTTCACTCCGATTTTTGTCAGTCCCTCAGTAACTTTAAGTGATGTCTTAGAAGGTTCCAACACAGGTATGCGAAGATCTTCTTGGAGTTTTTCTGCAAAGGGATTCATTCTAGTGCATCCGAGTACAATGGCTTCACTTCCCTTACTTAATTCTTCTCTTGATTGAGTGAGGAACTTTGAATAGTTTGATTCATTGAATTCGAGTTCTGAAACGCCCAAATCGACGCTGGTTACACCCACAAGTTTATCCCCGACGGAATAGTTTGTCGCTTGAATTTCTGTCCAAGGTATCGAATTTCTCTCAGTTGTGATGACTGAGAATTTGTTCGCAATTAATGCAGCCACGTGCATAGAAACTTCAGCTACTCCAAGTACTAGTTTCTCAGAGACTTCTCTGGACGCGTCCAATCCAGGATCTGCAAAACAATCAATTAAAAATGCATCGAAACGTTCTTCCTCTTTCATCACGATGTCCACGATACCTGGAGAAGCTAGAGCAACGTCCAGATAAGTTTCGATGCTGTCTGGCCCCTCTTTAAGACTTCTCACTTCTATTTCTGTAGAAGGGTCCTTGAATTTTTTGAAGTATTTTTCAGTATCTTTCCTGAATTTGTCTGAGCCGATCGGTTCTATTACCATCAGTCTCATTTTCCTATCACCTTCTCAATTGGTATGTAGTCGTAATCGAATCCAAAAAACCTAGGGGACATGACTTCAAGTCCTTTGTGAGTCCTCCATTTTGAGTCTGCAGGCAAACCAAACACAAAATATTCTCCTCCTTCTTCCTTAACGGGATTTGATGTTGGAATCAAATCCACCGAAGTGATAGTTATCAGATCTGGGGACGTTACAGAGACCTTGTCATCTATCCATGACATTAGGTTTTCATTTTTAAACCAGACCTTCATTTCTTTCCCGACGAACTCCTCGGTTCCCTCAAGCACATAGTATCCATAGGTGAAGCCTTCCTTGATCTCGTACTTTGAACTTTTTAGCACTCCTCTGAACAATTTATAAATCAATCCGAAGTCCAATAGATCCTCTACTGAACCCGTCTGTACTATTTTACCAATATCAATAGATTTGGATATGGTGTTCCATATTGAAGCGGGCTTGACCTCTCTGACTCTTCCAGGGTGATCGCATATACCGACCGACGACCCAATGACGGACGCTATCCCCCTTACCACGAGTTCAGCTTGAGCATCCGATGAAATCTCCTTGACTATCAGTTGATCCTCTTGTTGAGTGAAGACGGAAAACGGAGTCATGCTGAGCCCCGAAACGTAGAACATAGAACACTGAAGATCCGGAGCTGCCCTACCTGCAGCATCGGCATCAACTAACGGAACGCCCTCTAATCCTGCTACGTGCAGCGCTCCAAGTGTTGCGAAACCACCAAGTTCCGCTGCGATTATTCCCCCAAGTTTGCAGCCAATATAATTCCTTAGGATTCTAGTAGCTCCACGCGCCGTATCTGTAGTGCTTTGGGATGTAGATGACTGACCTACCGCGCCAACATAATAAGGAGAGACTACAAAATTATCCTCTTCGAGTTCATCGAAAGAGGCTAATTGAAATTGTACTTCCGACTCGATGTCGGATTCAATTAGATTTAATCCTGCAGATCTCGTCCCACCGCCACCCGTGCTCAAAAAACTGGCACCGTATGCCAGATTCCTGATTTGGTTCTTATCCAAGATTTTCATTTGGAACCACGACCTTGAATTTCTATTCTTTAGTAGTAAATAAACTATTCTTTTTTAATAGAATTTCTATTCTGGTTATTATTTTAGCATAAGTCAATAAAGACCGAAAAAGTTAAATGTTGATTTTTTTTATAATTTTGGTTAAGATGGCAAATAGAACTACCTTAGCAATAATTGCCATAGTGGTCATAATCATCCTGGTTGTGGGAGTTTATGCGGGTATAGTACTCACGAAGAAGTCCCCGCCTCCAACAGCAAACATTGTGACCTATGCATCAAATTCTCCAATGGTCACTGCCGATCCAAGCACTGAGTTCTCGAACAGCATTTTGGTTTTACAAAATGTCTACCAGACGCTGACCTTTTACGATAGTAAAACAAAGACGGTTGAACCTTTGCTTGCTTTGAACTGGACGAGCAATGCAAATTCCACCAACTGGGTCTTTACTCTTAAACAGGGGGTCAAATTCCACGATGGTACAACTTTCAATGCATCCGCAGTTGTATATTCTGTGAACAGAACAATGGCTCTCGGCCAAGGTGCAGCATACATATGGGCTTCAGTGACAAGAGTATATGCGATTTCCGAATACGAAGTGGACTTCCAGACAAGTTATCCTTCGAACCTGCCACTAATTGCATCTGCAGGGTATGCAGCATACATAATGAGCCCTAACATAATATCTTCCTACCACCTTTCAAGCAATGCAAATTTGAGTGCGTGGTTCAACGCTGGCCACGACGATGGTACGGGTCCGTACTTCATAAGCCAGTGGAATCCACAGACACAAGTGACTTTGCAGAAATTCAAAGATTACTGGGGAGGTTGGAACAACTCACAATTCAGTGAAGTAATTATTCAAATAGTCACCGATTCCTCGACTCGTGAACAGATGGTCAGTTCTGCGGGAAGTATGGTCATTACATCTTATATACCCTATACGGACGTCAGCAATCTTAGGAACAATACCAATGTGAAAGTATATGCGAGCCCATCTTACGAAAATCTCATCGCTTTCTATAACACCCAGGTCTTCCCGACAAACAACACTCTTGTAAGAGAAGCACTGTCTTATATTTGGCCGTACCAGCAGATTATTAATAGTTCCCTCCAGGGTTATGCCACCCAGTCAAGAGGACCAATACCCGTGGGCATGTGGGGGCACGATAACAATCTCTATCAATACTCATTCAATCTTTCCAAGGCAAGGGACCTTCTTGCACAGGCAGGCTTCCCCAATGGTACGGGTATTCCAACTTTGACTCTGACTTACACCGCCGGAGATCCGTATGAACAGGCTTCATCTCAATTGTTCCAGTATTACTGCAGTCAGATTGGAATTAATGTGAAGGTGGAACCACTAGTTTGGACACAACAGTGGTCGCTTGCAACGAGCAACGTTTCATCTGCCCAAAACATATTCATAATGTACTGGTGGCCTACTTATCCCACACCATATGACTGGCTTTCAAATGACTTCGGAAACTCGTGGCCTCCAGTATTCAATATGGCTTACTGGAACAATACCACCTTTATGAACTTGATAAATGAGGCAAACAATCTCGAAGGAACTAACATCAACGAGTCAATATCCCTTTATTACCAAGCTCAATCTGTACTTATGAACAATACTCCCGCCGCGTTTCTATTTGACATGGAAGATGTGTACATCGTTAGCTCCTCTATACACGGGTTTTCCTCAAACCCTGCCTATGAAACTGTCGCCTGGTTCTATGACCTCTATGTCTGAAGCAAGTGACGAAGAGGGGTAGCAAATATTGCAGAATGTCGCCCAATATGTAATAAGAAGGATACTGCTGGCTATATTAGTGGTAGTTGGCATTATTTTTATTACCTTTTTTTTAAGTCACGTGGTGCCGTCTAACCCCGCCGCTCTCTGGGCGGGGGCTCATCCCACGGCAAAGGAGATAGCTGCAGCTAGAGCGCAACTACATCTGAACGATCCAGTCTACGTTCAGTTCTACTACTATCTAGTTAACTTCCTTCACGGAAATCTTGGAGTCTCAATAAGGACACATGATCCCGTGTTAAGCGATATTCTCTTCTTTCTTCCAAATACGCTTACACTTATCACACTATCGTTGATAATATCGGCGTTAGTAGGAATACCTCTTGGAGTGATTTCCGCCGTAAAGAGATATAAAGTCATAGACTACGCGGCCAGAATCCTCGCGGTAGCAGGAATTGCTCTCCCTACCTTCTGGTTGGGAATGGTGCTTCAAATGTTGTTTAACAAAGACCTTAACATACTACCGGTAGGAGGGTATATGTCCGCCATAGTTTCATATCAATATCCTATTACTCACGTTACCGGATCGTATCTTGTTGATTCTTTGATCACGGGCAATTTCCCGGCCTTTCTTAGCGTGCTGAAACATCTAATCCTGCCGGTGGTGACTCTGGCATCTTATCCAATCGGACTGGTTATTAGGCAAACAAGAGCAGGTATGTTGGAGGTACTCGAAGAGAATTACATAAGAACCAGCAGAGCATATGGAATTGAAAACAGGACCATCAATTATAGATATGCATTGAAGAATGCATTTAACCCTGTACTGATTGTGCTTAGTCTATCATTCGCATACTCCCTAATAGGAGCATTCTACGTCGAGGATGTATTTGCTTTGCCAGGACTTGGGCAATATGCCACGGCATCTATATTGAGTTTGGATTATCCCGCCATAGTCGGGGTTACAATAGTAGTTGCAATATTCTATGTTGTGATAAATCTGGTCGTAGATATGTTACAATATTACACAGATAGAAGGATAACTCTTTGAGGTAATGTAAATGGTTTCGCTTAAGATTAAAGGTAGAATTGCGTTT